>NZ_JBMQQZ010000066.1:0-115296 GCF_057362025.1 Bordetella sp.
GATCTTTCATGAACGAGAAGTTGACGGATTACGATCCCGCTGATTACCTCTCTTCCGACGAAGCGATTGCCATATTCATGTCAGAAGCGTTGTCGACCAATGATGCCGGATATATTGCCCATGCACTCGGCGTAGTCGCACGTGCGAAGGGAATGACACAGGTCGCCCGCGAAACCGGCCTGTCGCGAGAGCAACTTTACCGGTCCTTTAGCGAGAACGGGAACCCGACGCTGAAGACTACCCTTGCCGTCTTTGGTGCATTGGGGCTTGAGCTGGTCGCGCGCGTACATGCCTCTTGATCGTTACGATCATTACGACGCGGCTAGCTGAGACGAGCATCCGTGTATGCGTGCCCACCTGAAGCGAAGCTGATCATCCTCGCCGATGCGGTTTGGATTTGTTAGCCACACTGCCGGCACGGCGTCGTGCCTCACCCTCGATGCTTGACTGCTCAACCACTCACGGGCGTGTCGCCATCGAAACATACTCGGCAAGCGCCTTGATATCCTCGTCGCTCAAGGCCGTATAGGCGGGCATTACGCCCATTCCCTTGCGCAGCACCGCTTCCACCCGTGCGGCGTCGGGCTTGAGTTCATCCAGGGACGGCCCGACCGCGCCGGTCGCGCCGGCATCTTCCAGGGTATGGCAGATCGCGCAGGCCGGGTTGGCGCCGCCCGTGAACAAGGCCTTGCCCCGGTCGCGTAGCGAGGCGCCGGCTTCCTCGCCCTGGGCGGCGCCCAGCACGGACGCCGCTCCCATCGCAAGGGCGACCGCACACGCCGCGCGCCTCATGCCGAAACCTTGATGTTCAGCGCATGGTCGCGCCAGCTGCTATTCAAGTATCCGGCCTCGTTGTCGTTGCGGTACTCCGCCTGCATGTTGCCCTTCATATCGGTGGCGCGGCTCATGAAGACGTAGTCGCCCGGCTTCAGGTCCACCCGCAAGGCGAACTGCCGCCACGCATACTTGCCCAGGTCCGGCCCGACGAAGGCGGCCTGCCGCCATGTCTTGCCGCCGTCGATGGAGACGTCGACCGATTTCACGGCATCCATCCCGCCGAAGGCGACGCCGCGAATCACATAAGGACCGGGCGGCAGCGTGCCCTCGCTTTCGAAGCCGTTGATCCACGACTTCACATCCATCTGCCAGACGGCCGGCTGCTGCGACGTTTCCTTCGCGCCTACCGGTGCGAGCCGGTAGCGGACATCCTGGATGGCCGCGCGCGTTTGTTCCTCCGTGAAGGCCAGGCGCTTGATGTACTTGACGTTATTCACACCCGAGTATCCCGGCACGATCAACCGTAGCGGGCCGCCGTGGGCCAGCATAAGCGGTTCGCCGTTCATCTCCCAGGCCAGCAGCGCGTCCTGCATGGCGTCCAGCGGCACGGAGCGTTCCACCATGACGGTGTTGGCGTCGATGCCGGCGGGCAAGGTTTCTCCGCCTCGTCCCGTCATATACCGCGCGCCGCCGGCCACTCCGCCCATGGCTTCGACCACCTGCCTGACCGGCACGCCGCTCCACATGACACAACCCGCCGCGCCGACGTTCCATGGCGTGCCGCTGGGCTTGTGGGGAAAGAACTTGCGGCCGTTGCCGCTGCACTGCAAGACGGTGGCCATCGTCACCAGGCCCATGGTCTTCAATTCGCCGACGGTAATCTCGCGGGGGCGTTGCACGCCATCGACGCCCAGCGTCCACGCGTCGCGGTCCTTCAGGATGGCGGCATCGGGAGGCGAGACGTTATTGCGGATATACAGCTGGTCCGCCGGCGTGATCACGCCATCGCCGAAAGCCGTGCGCTTGGTCTCGATGGTGTTGCTGCTGTGGACGATCACCGCGTCCGCGTTCTTCCACGCCACGTAGGCGGGTAAGGGCCTGGGCGCGGGCGAGGGCGGCGCGGCCCCCGTAGGCGGCGTGGCATGGGCGGGGCTGGCGCCGGATGGCGCCTGCGCCGTCCCGCCTTGCGCGCGCGCCGCGCCGGGCGCCGCACCCAGCCCCAGCGCGGCCAGGGCACCCGCGCTGCCCGCGAGCAGCCGCCGCCGTCCGGCGCTGCGCAACGTCGAACCGTTCATGGTTGTCTCCCATTGCGCCGCCGGGCAAGGCCACGGGCGGCGCGATATTGTTCACCGGCCGCTTTCGAAGCGAAGCGTCGCCGCATGTCCGGACGGACACAAGGGCATTGTGGCCGTGGGGAGGCGGACCGCATAGTGGTCATCGGGGCGAAGAATGGATGGTTCGTCCCTTGGCAGGTATCCGGACGGATGAGCCGGTTTACATGGCCCGGTGGTGCCACGCGCACATTTGACAAGAACGATAGGGTGGGCCGATACGATGATCGCGGCACATGCCATCGATGCCAGCGCCGTGCTCGTTACCAATAACGCCAAGCCTTATGGGCGAGTCAAGACCATGCCCTTGAAGTTTGCGAATTGGACAGAAGCGAAGTCGACGGGCAAAAGAGCAGGGCGCCGTACACCGCGCTCGTGATCGAGATGGGCGTAGTCGTTGAAGGGCTCCGCACGAAGGCCCGAGCCCGCTGTCCTCGCCGTTACGAGCCGCCTTCGTATTCCGGGAAAGAATTGCCCGGCGGGGGCGCGGCCTCGATGTAAGGCCCGGGCCCCGCCGGCGCGGCGGGGTCCTGTAAGGCAAAGACGCAGTCGAAGTACTTTTCCGCCTGCGTCCAGGGCGCCCGTTCCCGATACAGGGTCAGGAACGCGCCCGTGACGTCCGCGACATTGGGGCGCGTTTGCAGCGTCTGTACCGCCAACGCGGCGAACGTGTCCTCGCGGTCGTGCAGCCTGGCGTTCTGCAAGGCGTAGCTGTAGAACTGCACGACCTTGCCGGGCTGGGCGAGGCGCGGCAGGCCCTCGCAGGCCGCGCCGGTTTCCGGGGCGCGCTCGGTGTGCGCGTGCGAAAAGCTGTCCTGCACCATGTGCAGCAGCGCGCCGAGCGCTACCTGATCCAGCCTGGAGCGAACCTCCACGATGCCCGTGGCCAGCAGGTTGGTGGCGGTCATATCGCCCGGAAAATAAGCCCCCAGCCCCTCCACATCCACGGATCGCAGGTAGCGGTCCACCGGGATCCGCCGCGTGGCCACGCCCCACAGGAACCGCGCCCACATCCGCATATGGGCTACCGTGTCGCGCGCCGGCTCGCCATCGTAGGCGCCCATCGCGTGAAAGAACGACAGATCGCCGAAGTGCGAGCGATACAGCAGGTAATCGCCGGGGCCGAACGCCGGTTGTCCCGGTTGCTGCCGTGCGCTCTGGACGGCGATGCGCTCCGCATCGACAAACAATGCCCGCCAGCACCGCGGCTGGGCGGTCGAACGCAGGGTGACATCGGGATTGCAGTCGGCCATCCTGGGCGGCGACTTGCGACTCAGCGCGAATGGCGGATCGTCCGGCCAACGCACGCCGTACAGCAGGGTCTGGTTGCGGCGTACCTCGTCCACCGTAACGCAGGAAGCTTCCTCGCCCGCCGGCGCATGGCAGTCCAGCGCATCCAGCGTAATGGCCTCGTGCACGGGGCTCTTGATCATAGGCACGGCATTGCCGATCACCCACTGGCCGATGCTGTCGACGATACGGTTGCCGCCGACCCCAGCCAGCTTGCGGTCGACGTCGCTGATGCGTGGCAGCACCTGGAATGCGGAGGCCACCGGTGCCAGCACTGCCGCCAGCAACGCCCCCGCGCAAATCGCCCGCATGCGCCGCCCGGTCGCGGTCCGGATACGACGCTCCCCCTGGTTCGCAGCCATGCCAGTCTCCGATCGTGGGCCGGCCTCGCCATGGGCCGATGGGGCACGATCGTAATCGAAATCCATGTGCCGGCGGTGTCCGTCGGCGTCCCGGTGAATCAGCCCACGGCCTGGATGAACCGGTCCAGGCCGATATTCCTGCCGCACAGCACCACGGCCACCTTCTTGCCGCGCCATTCGTCCTTGCGCTGCATCAACCCCGCCAGCGCCACGCCTGCCGCGCCCTCTACCATCCAACGTTCGGCACTCGCGACCGCACGCATCGCGGCGGCGATTTCAGCCTCCGTAACCGTGATGCGGTCGTCGATCACCCGCTGGCAAATGGGAAAGGTAATCGAACCCTGCTCCACGGCGCCCGCCGTCGCATCGGATAGCGTCGGCTGTTCCTCCACATCGACGATACGGCCGGCTTCCAGCGCGCGCAGCATACAGACCGAATTCCCGGGCCACACGCCGACCACCCGGGTGCGAGGCGAAAGCTGCCTGATTGCGGTGCCCAGCCCGCCGGCCAGCCCCCCGCCGCCCACGCAGACAAACACCGCGTCAAGCACATCGGCGCCCGCCTGTTCGGCGATCTCCACACCTATCGTCCCCTGGCCGGCAACAATGTCCGCATCGTTGTACGGCGAGACATACGGAACCCCATGCTCGGCGCCGAATCGGCGCGCCTGCAATTCCGCTTCGATGGCCGGCCCATCCACGACAACGAGCCTGCCGCCCAGCCGCTCGATGGCATCCAGCTTGGAGCGCACCGCCGACGCCGGGACATACACCGTGACCGGCACACCGGCACGGGACCCGGCCCACGCCGCCGCCATGCCATGGTTGCCGGTGGACGCCGTCACCACACCGGTCTTGCGGGCCGCGTCGCCCAGCACACGAATCTTGTTCGTCGCCCCCCGCACCTTGAACGCACCGATCGGCAAAAGATGATCGCACTTCAGCCACACCTCGCAGCCCAGCTCTTGCGACAACTGTCCGCTTCGTTCCAGCGGCGACACGGGAACCTGCGGGCGAATGGCGCCATGGGCGGCCATGATGGCGGCAAACACATCGGTCACGGAAATGCTCCTGTAGCGGCAATTGGTATCCCGGGATATTAGACGATAAAATCCAATTTGGAATAATAGTCAGGACCGACACCATGGCCACCTCCGGCAGCAGAAAACCCGCGGCACCCGGCCCGGAGCCCACCCCGACCATCCGCGAAAAGCCCTCCCGGCGCCACATCAATCCCCCGACACGCTCGCCCTCCGGTAAACAATCGACCTCGCTCCGCACGCCACCGCTTCCAGATAAAAAGCCGTCGATACCGCGATCCAATCCGCTGAGCTCCGACGGGAAGCCGTCGACGCCGCGCTCCAGGCCGCTGGCCTCCGATGGACGGACGTCAACCTCTCTATCCAAGCAGCCGGGCTCTGATGGAAGGCCATCAACGCCGCGCTCGAAACCGCTGGCCCTCGATGCAGAGCCGCCAACACTTCGCTCCAAGCCATCAGCAGCCGATGGCAACCGATCGGCCCCACCGCCAAAGCCATCCGCGATTCGTGCCCAGCCGGCTGCGTTGAGACCGTCGCCAGCGGCCGGCGGCGCTGGCCTGTTCGACCAGCCCCTGCACCCATATCATGCCGTCGCCGACGCCCTGGCCGCGCTATTCTGCCCGTTCGTGGAAGCCGTCGTGCACGACATCCGGACCGATCGCGTGACGCACGTCGCGCATCCGTTTTCCCCGCGCGCTGCCGGCGATCCCTCCGACCTGGGCGACGTCGACTTCGCACCGGACACATCGGTCATCGGCCCCTACGAGAAAATCAACTGGGACGGCCGCCGCATCAAATCCGTGACAGCGGTATTGCGCGATCAAGGCGGCCGTCCGATCGGCCTGCTATGCGTGAACGCCGACGTGACCGAATTCGAAGGGGTTCGCCGCATGCTGGACGGTTTCCTGCGCACGACCGACAGCACCCCCAGTCCGGACGACCTGTTCCGCAACGATTGGCACGAGCGCATCAACCGCTACGTCGCCACATGGACGGCCCAGCGCGGCACCATCGTCGCCCGCCTGAATCGCGAACAGCGCCGCCAACTGATCGAAGACCTGTACCGCACCGGCGCATTCGATGGCAAGCGCGCCCCCGCCTATGTGGCCGGCGTGCTGGGCATCAGCCGCGCGACTGTATACGCCGAACTGGCACGCCTGAGAGCGCCCAACCCGTCGGCGCTGACCCACAGCATGTAGGCGATCGCTGGCCGCGCTGGGCGGCCAGCGATCGACGTGCGCCACAAGATCTTCCTACGGCACCACCCCCGCCGGACGGGACCAGCAAAACACCCGCCAACAGCAACCATCAACAAACCGGACCAGCAAAACCCCCGCAAACAGCACCTACCCCAAATCCGCCCCCGTCACTCCCTCCCCAACGCCGGCACCTCCCCCGCCCCCAAATCCCAATACAACCCCGCCATCAACCTCAACCCCTCCCGCAGCAACTCCGGCGGCAGATGCTCATTCGGCGCATGCTGCGAACACGACGGATACGAATGCGGCACCCAAATCGTCCGCAATCCCAACACCTCGGTAAAAATATCGTTAGGCAGCGACCCACCCAAATTCGGCAGAACCGCCGGCTTCTTCCCGCTCGTCCGCGCCAGCGACTCCACCGCCCACCGCACCCACGGATCGTCCGGATCCAGCCGCGTCGCCTTGAACATCGTCTCCCGCGTCAGCGTCAACTTCACCATCGGAAACCCCTGCCGGTCCAAATGCCGCCGCAACGCCGGCAAAAGATCCTCCGTATCCACCCCCACCACGAAACGCAACTGGCAGCGCGCCCACGCGCGCGGCGGAATCGCATTCACGGGCGTCTCGGGATTCCCCGTCTTGAACGCCAACACCTCGAAAGAACACCACCCGTACACCTGCTCGGCCGGCGTCAGCCCCGGCTCGCCCCACTCCGGATCGATCGTGGGCCCTTCCGCGCCCCCGTCCACCTCGCAATCGGCCAGCACCCGCCGCACCGACGCCGGCAACTCCTTCGGCACCCACGCCGGAATCCGGATCTGCCCCGTCGGCGACACGATACTCGCGATGGCATGGGCCAGCTGGATCCCCGGATTGGACAACAGCCCACCCCAATTGCCCGAATGGTGGCCTCCTTCGCGGGCCTCGATCGTCATATCGAAATTCAGCCCCCCGCGCGCGCCCAGGAACACCGTCGGCCGTTCCGCGCGCAGCCGCGGCCCATCGGACGCGATCAGCAAATCGGCGGCGAACAGTTCGCGGTTCGCTTCGCAAAGCTCGCGCAGCCCCGGCGAACCGGTCTCTTCGCCCATCTCCACCAGATACTTCGCGTTGAACCCCAGCTTGCCGCGCGTCTCCAGCACGCTGCGCAACGCCTCCATGTTGACCGTATGCTGCCCCTTGTTATCGGCGATACCGCGCCCGTACCAGCGCCCATCCGACTCCGTCAGGGCCCAGGGCGACAGCCCCTCGTGCCACTCGGCGTCCAGGCCGCGGATGACATCGCCATGGCCATAGCCCAGCACCGTCGGCAGGGCCGGGTCCTCGATGCGTTCCGCGTACAGAAAGGGCGCGCGCGCCTTCGGATGCGTCAGCGTGCGGCAGGCGAAGCCCATCGACTCGAAAGCCGGCTGCAATTCGGCGTGCAGATAGCCCGCCAGATCGCCCGCGCGGTCCGGATTCTGGCTTTCCGTCGGCATCGCGATGCGGCGGGCCAGGCGGTCGCGGAATCCGCCGGAGGCGAAGAAGGCATCGGCATGGTCGATTGCTGCGGCACGGGTCATGTGATTTCCCTGGTATACGTGGGCAAAGTGCCTGTATACCAGAGCAGCCCGCGCGGCGCGATAGAGAGAATCGCGCATGCCCTCAGGCTGCGATGCCGGCCGGGCCCCGCGCATGCGCGGCTCGCCCGCCGCCGCCAAACATACGGCAGGCGGCGGGCGAACCGTCCCCTCAGACCTCCAGAACCGCCGTGAAACCGCCGTAGATCATGCGTTGCCCGTCGAACGGCATGGGGTTGGTGCCCGGCTGAAGACGCGGATCTTCCATGGCCGCTTTCATTCCGGCCTGCTCCGCCTCGCGGGATGGCCAGGTAATCCAGGCAAACACGATGGCTTCGCCTTCCTTGCGCTTCACCGCCATCGGGAAAGAGGTCAGCTTGCCGTCGGGTACCTTGTCTTCCCAGCACTCCACCACCTGCAAGGCGCCGTGCTTCTTGAATATCTCTGCCGCGATGCGCGCGTGCTCGATATATTTCTCGCGGTTTTCGATGGGTACGGCGGCGACGAATCCGTCTACGTAAGTCATGAGCGATCCCTCCAGTTGGATTAAGGGCCTGCCCGGCGCGCCTCGCGGCTTCCCGGATGTTCCCAAGGTTACGACGATCGGGATCCCATGAAATCGACATCCGGTACACGGCGGACCAGGACGGTTATCTGAAAGGCCAGTATCCGATCGGCTAGGATAGAAGGCCTTGCCGCGCGGGCGGCAAATCCGGTCCGGAGCCCTCATGAACGCAATCTCCCATCCCGCGCCGTTGGCGGACGCGGCCATCGAAACGCTGCGCGCGCGGACCCCTGGCGTGCGCACCACGGTCCACTTCAATCACGCGGGCGCCTCGCTGCCTTCGGTGGACACGCTGGAAGCGATGCGCAGGCAGTTGTGGCGCGAGGCGGAGATGGGACCGATCGAGGCCGGCGCGGCGGTGCGCGAGCAGGCCGAACAGGCGCGCATCCTGGCCGCCGCGCTGCTGAACGCCAGCCCCGCGGAAATCGCGCTGACCACCGGAAACTCGGCGGGATGGGGCAGCGCCTTCGCCGGACTGGGCAACTGGAAGCCGGGCGACCGCATCCTGGTCGCGCGCCACGAATGGGGCGGCAATATCGCGGCCATGCATATTGCCGCCGGACGGGCCGGCGCGCGCATCGAAGCCATCCCCAGCGATGCCACCGGCATGGCCGACCCGCGTGCGCTGGAAGCCATGATCGACGAGCGCGTCCGGCTGATTTCCGTGACATGGCTGCCGGCCAATGGCGGCCTGATCAATCCGGCGGCCGCCATCGGCGCCGTGGCGCGCCGGCACGGCATTCCCTATTTCGTCGACGCGGCCCAGGCGGTGGGTCAATTGCCGATCGACGTCGGGCAGGTCGGCTGCGACGTACTGACGGGCGTGGGACGCAAGGCACTGCGCGGCCCGCGCGAAACCGGGCTGCTGTACATCCGCCAGGATTTCCTGTCGCGCCTGACGCCGGCGTGGGTGGATACCAGCACCGCGCCGCTGGACGGCGACGGCCTGCCCGTCATGCGGGCCGACGCCGCGCGCTTCGAGCCTTCCGAAAGGTCATACGCCTTGCGCTGCGGGCTGGCCAACGCCCTGCGCGAAGCGCTGGATATCGGCGTCGAGAACATACGCGCGCGTATCGACCGCAACGCACAGGCCTTGCGCGCGCTGCTGGCGGATGTGCCCGGCGTCCAGGTCCTGGACCAGGGCCGGGAGCGGTCCGGGCTGGTCTCGTTCGCGCTCGCGGGACAGACGGGCGGCGCGGTGCAGCGCAAGCTGGCGGAGCAGGGGATTTCCATCAGCAGCAACGGACCGGCCTACACGCCGCTGGATATGCGCGCGCGGGAACTGGCCGACGTCGCGCGCGCTTCGGTCAGCTACCTGACCACCGACGCCGAACTGGACCGCCTGGTCCAGGCCATCCGGGACCTGGCCTAGGGCCTGTTAACGCTAGAAGGAGCCTCGCACTGGCCGAGTCCGGGGCGGCGGAACGGGCGCGGTACGGATACCGCGGCGCCCGCGGACGCCACGTCAGTCCGTGACCGCGGGCGTCGCGCGTGGCTTCGCGCGGGCCTTGCCGCGAAAGGCCGTGGGGCTGTGGCCGGTCCAGCGCTTGAATGCCCGCTGCAGCGTGCGCGCATCGCTGAAACCGCACGCCTGCGCGATCTGCTGGACCGTCCGCGAGGAATGCGCCACCAGGGACAGCGCCCGGGCCCGGCGTTCCTCGCATAGCAGGTCGGCATAGCTGTTGCCGGTCTCCGCCAGCCGCCTGCGCAGCGTGCGTTCGCTGATATGCAAAGAGTCCGCGATCGCCTGCAAGGGCGGCGGCGCGGCCAGATCGCGCCGGATGGCCTGCACCACGCAAGCCTGCATGAAGGGGACGCGGACCGGCGTCTCGACACGGGCCAGGTCGCGCTGCACCTGGCCCAGCACGACGGCGTCGGCGGTACGGACGGCGTAGGGTTCCGCCGGAAAGTGGATCCGGTTTTCGGGACTGCCGAAGCGGACGGGGCAGCGGAACACGGTTTCATAGGCGGCGCCGTAGGCGGGCCGCTCCATGACCAGGTCCACCTGGCTCGGATTGAAATGCGAGCCGACCACCTGGCGGCCCAGCCGGGTCAGCGACGCCAGTGCTTTATCGACGAGGAAGGCCGCGACGTGGCGGTCGACGGATGGCGCGCGCGCCACCAGCCGGAAAGCCTGGGCGGTTTCCTCGCCGTGCAGGCGGATCAGGCAGCCCGCGTGGCGCTGGTGCTCGATGGCGAAGTCCAGCAACTGGCGCGACGAGCCGCAGGCCATGAAGCCCAGCGTCACCAGTCCCCATGACACGATGTTCACCGCGGTGCCCATCTCCAGTCCCAGCACCGGGTTATTCAGTAGCGGCAGCGCACGGCGGATCAAGAGCTCGGCCTGCTGCCCGGAGACATAGAAGCCATCCTGGTTCAGGTCGGCGGGCGAAAAGCCCAGGCCGTCGCACAGGGCGCCGGGGTCCCGGCCGCGCCGCGCGACTTCCGCCACCAGCTGGCGCAGCGCGATAGGACGGATATCGGCATGGGCGGATGCGGCCATCATGCCGGCCGCGGTGCCCCCGGAGGGCAGCCGCGTACAAATTTCAGTGCTGCCGAGTCTCGTCATTGCAACCGCGCGAGCGGCCCGTGGGCGGGCCGCAATATCCAGTAAGGCACCAGGGACCGTTAGATTCTTAACAATTTTGTACAAAAAGACAATATTGGCCGGCGGGATGCCCTATCTTGGCCGGGCACGTCCTTAGGGCGACCCCCGGAGATGCCGTTGTTTCAGTACAACCGCCATCCTGGCGGCCATGCACACGGACACGTGCCGACATGAATTTCGCTGGTCTTTCCTGCTCTTCGGTTGCGACGCCCATGCTGGGCATCGCGGGGGGCGCCGCCACCGCGTTTGCCGCCGGCTGGACGGCACCCGCCATGGCCGCCGGCGCCGTGCTGGCTTGCGCCGGCTTGCTGGCCGGCTATGCCGGACGGCGCCAGGCCAACCGCCAGGCGGTCGATATCGAATCCCACGTGCGCGACCTGGAAGCGTTCTGCGCCGACCTCGCGCCGGTCTGGTCGCGCCAGATCGAATCCTCGCGCGGCCAGATGGAGAGCGCGGTGACGGCGCTGAGCATGCGCTTCGGGGAAATCTCCTCCAGGCTGGACCAGACCCTGCGCCTGTCCACCCGTGATGGCGCCGGCCACGGCGATTCGGCGGAGAGTGTCTCGGCGCACAGCGCGGAGCAACTGGAAAGCGTGGTGGACCTGCTGGGCGCGAGCATGAAGACCAAGGCCGAGTTGCTGGCCAAGGTACAGGGCCTGAAAGGGTTCGTCGACGAATTGCAGGGCATGGTCCAGGCCATCGGCCAGATCACCCAGCAGACCAATCTGCTGGCGATCAACGCCACCATCGAGGCAGCGCATGCCGGCAGCCTGGGCCGCGGCTTCGCCACGGTCGCGCAGGAAGTGCGGGCGCTGTCCAAGCAATCCGGCGAGACGGGCGCGCGCATCGCCGAGAAGATTGCCTTTATCGGCGACGCCATCGTCGCCACGTGCGCCGCGGCGGAGGACTCCACGCGCAAGGAGCAGGCGGCCATCGATGCCTCCGAAGCGTCGATCCAGGAAGTCCTGGAACGGTTCCGCGCCTTTGCCGACGGGCTGGCCGGCACCACGGACGTGCTGCGCCAGGAAAGCCAGGGTATCCAGGCAGAGGTCAGCGAGGCGCTGGTGCAGCTGCAGTTCCAGGATCGGGTCAGCCAGGTGATGGCGCATGTGGGCGCCAACATCGAACGGCTGCCGGCGGTGATCCACGATTACGGCGACGCCTGCACGCAGTCCGGTGAACTGCGGCCGCTGGACTCGGCCGTCCTGCTGGGCGAACTGGAGCGCACGTATGCGATGGCGGACGAGCGGGAAGTGCACCTTTCCGCCGCCGCCCCCGCCGCGCGGACGGCCGGCGCGGGCGGCGCGACGGCAGGGACGCCATCCGCCCCCGCCGCGGCCGCATCCACCGACATCACCTTCTTTTGAATCCAGGGCCCAGTGCCCGCACATTAATTCCAGGGGATCCTCGCCATGGCAAAGACCATACTCATCGTCGACGACTCGGCATCGGTGCGGCAGGTCGTCGGCATCGCGCTGCGCGGCGCCGGCTATGACGTCATCGAAGGGCGCGACGGCCAGGACGCGCTGGCCAAGCTGACGGGGCAGAAAGTCCACCTGATCATCAGCGACGTGAATATGCCGCAGATGGATGGCATTAGCTTTTTGAAGGAGGTCAAGCAGCTGCCCGCGTACCGTTTCACGCCGGTCATCATGCTGACCACCGAAAGCCAGGAAGCCAAGAAGCGCGAAGGGCAGCTTGCCGGCGCCAAGGCGTGGGTGGTCAAGCCCTTCCAGCCGGCCCAGCTGCTGGGCGCCGTCGAGAAGCTGATCCTGCCGTGATGGCCGGCTACCCTGGAGACGCGCCGTGACCGACGTCCATTTGCGCCTGGAAGGCGAACTCACCATCTACACCGCGCAGGACACGCGCCAGCGCCTGCTGCAAGTACTGGCAACGGAGTCCGGGCCGGACGTCGTGCGCCTGGATCTGCGCGCCGTCACCGAAACCGACACGGCCGGCATCCAGCTGCTGCTGGCCGCGCGCGGGCATGCCATGGCGCGCGGGGGCGAGCTGCGCTTCGCGGGCATGGCGCCCAATGTGGAAGCAGCCATCCGCTTGCTGGGCCTGGAAGACACCTTCCGCGACGCCCTCGACGACCCGCCGCCCGGCATCGCGAGTGACGGCATGGGCTTGCACGACGCGGGTCTCGCGTCCACCGCCTGAGGGCCCCTCCCGGAGTATCGACATGGACATGGATCAGGCGCTGCAAACCTTCATCACGGAAAGCCGTGAGCTGCTGGCGGAAATGGAATCGGCGCTGCTGGTCGTCGCCGATGCGCAAGACCGCGACGACGCGGTCAATGCCATCTTTCGCGCGGCCCATACCATCAAGGGATCGGCCGGCCTGTTCGGCATCGAGGACATCGTCTCCTTCACCCACCACGTCGAGAGCGTGCTGGATCGCGTGCGCGAAGGTACGGTCGCCATAGACGGCGACCTGGTGGCGCTGATGCTGGGCTGCAACGACTATATCGGCAGGCTGGTCGAGCGCGTGGCCGACGGCGGCGGCCCTGAAGACCCATCGCTGGCGAGCGAGGCGACGGCCTTGCTGGACCGCCTGTCCGTGCATCTGGAAGGGAAGCGGGCCGGTGCCGCCACCCACGCGCCGGCTCACGTGGCGGGCGCGGCATGGCCGGCCGAAAGCGCCGTATCCGACGCCGATGGGTCCGGTGTGGGGACGGCTGACGAAGACAGCGGGAGAGGGGGCCCGGATCACTGGCATATTTCGCTGCGCTTTCACGAGGGCGTGCTGCGCAACGGCATGGATCCGCTGTCCTTCGTCCGATACCTGCACAAGCTGGGCAGCGTGACGGGCGTGGCCTGCCAGACCGGGCGGCTGCCGGCGCTGGATGCCATGGACCCGGAAGCCTGCTACCTGGGTCTGGAGATCGGCCTGGACAGCCCGGCGGACAAGGCCACCATCGAAAGCACGTTCGAGTTCGTACTGGACGATTGCGACATCCGCATCATTCCGCCGCGCAGCCGCACGGCCGATTACATGCTGATGATCGAAGAACTGGGCGAAGAGCCCGCCATGCTGGGCGATATGCTCGTGCGCTGCGGCACGCTGACACCGCGCGAGCTGGCCGAGGCCCTGCGCGCCCAGCGCAGCGGCGCGGCCGAAGGCCCGCTGGGGCAGATACTGGTGCGGCAGCAGACCGTGGCCGAACCCGTGGTCGATCTGGCCCTGGCCAAGCAGCAACAGGCCAAGGACAGCAAAGCGCGCGAAAGCCGTTCCATGCGTATCGACGCGGACAAGCTGGACCATTTGATTTCGCTGGTGGGAGAGCTGATCACCGCATCGTCGGGCGCCAGCGTGGCGGCGGCCCGCGTGGGCAACGCCGAGCTGCAGGCCTGCAATTCCCAGGTCGCGGACCTGGTGGAAGCCGTGCGCGACAGCACGCTGCAACTGCGCATGGTGAAAATCGGGGCCACCTTCAACCGCTTCCGGCGCGTCGTGCATGACGTCTCGCGCAGCCTGGGCAAGCACATCGAACTGGTGGTGCGCGGAGAAGATACCGAGCTGGACAAGACGGTGGTCGAGCGCATCGGCGATCCGCTGACCCATCTGGTGCGCAACGCCATGGACCATGGGATCGAAGCCCCCGCGGCGCGCGTGGCGCGCGGCAAGCCTGCGCAGGGGACGATCACCCTGGATGCGCGCCACGAATCCGGCCACATCGTGATCGAGGTCCGCGACGATGGCGCGGGGCTGGACCGCGAGCGCATCGTGGCAAAGGCCATCGAACGCGGCCTGATCGAGGATGGCCGGGGTATGCGCGACGAGGACGTATACCGCCTGATTTTCGAACCGGGGTTCTCCACCGCACCGGCCGTGACGGATCTGTCCGGCCGCGGCGTCGGCATGGACGTGGTCAAGCGCAATATCGAGGCCCTGCGCGGCAGTGTGGAAATCTCCAGTCGCGCGGGCCAGGGCAGCACCGTGGCGGTGCGCCTGCCCTTGACGCTGGCCATCATCGATGGATTCCAGGTGGCCGTGGGCAGTTCGCTATTCGTACTGCCGCTGGATATGGTCGACGAATGCATCGCCTATACGCCGGTGGAAGACCGCGACTACACCGACCTGCGCGGCCGCGTTCTGCCCTTCATCCGCCTGCGTCGCATGTTCGGCCTGCCGGGCGTACCGGCCGCGCGGGAGAACATCGTCGTCGTCCGGCACGGTGGCGGGCGCATCGGCCTGGTGGTCGACACGCTGCTGGGCGAAACCCAGGCAGTCATCAAGCCGTTGTCGCGCCTGTTCGCGCAGGCGCGCGGGATCAGCGGCTCCAGCATCCTGGGCAGCGGCGAAGTGGCATTGATTCTGGATGTCCCGGCGCTGATGGCCGAGGCGCACAGTTCCGTGGCGGCGGGCCATGCCCGCCTGCCGGTTTGACGTGGCACCGCGCGGTCCGATGGCCGCGACGCAGTTTCTTAGGGAGATAGGCATGTTCGGGAATATGAAGGTGGCCACGCGACTGGCATGGGGGTTCGGCATCGTGATCGCCCTGCTGGCGGCGATATCGGTGCTGAGCATCACGCGGCTGGAGAAGATCAATGCGGGCCTGACGGAAGTGACGTTGGACCGCTATCCCAAGACGGCGCAGCTGAACGAGGTGTTGCAGCGGTCGCTGGACGATGGACGGCAACTGCGTGGGCTATTGCTGGTGGCGGACGACGCCGAGTCGACGCGGCTGCGCAAGCGTTTGGCCGACAACGCGGCCGCTCGTAGCCAGGTCATGGGCAAGCTGGACAAGTCCATCGTCGGTGACGGCCCGCGCGCCATGTTGAAGAAGATCAACGACGCCCGGACGACGCTGGAGCAGCGTATCGACGGGTTCTTTGCCCTTGCGTCGGGGGCGGACAAGTCCAGCGCCATGGGTTACCTGCGCAGCGATATCCTGCCGGCGAATACCGCGCTGGAGGAGGCGGTTCGCGACCTCTTGAAGTACCAGGTGCAGCAGATGGATGAGGCGAATACCGAGGGCGATGTGCTGTACGAACAGACGCGTACCCTGGTACTGGCCATGTCGGCGGGCGCGATTGTGCTGGCCGTCCTGATCGCCTTCTTCATTACCCGGAGCCTGCTCAAGCTGCTGGGCGGCGAGCCCTCCTACGCGGCGGAAGTCCTGCAGAAGGTCGCCGGCGGCGATCTCTCGGTGGCGGTCCGGACCCGCAAGGGCGACAGCACCAGCATGATGGCCAACGTCAAGAATATGGTCGGCCGCCTGGCGCAGGTCGTATCTGAAGTGAACAGCAGCGCGGAAGCACTGGCCGGTGCCTCGGAGGAAGTCAGCGCGACGGCGCAATCGCTCAGCCAGGCCGCCAGCGAACAGGCGGCGGGTGTCGAGGAAACCAGCGCCTCGATCGAACAGATGACGGCTTCCATCGCCCAGAACACCGAGAATTCCAAGGTCACGGACAGCATGGCCACCAAGGCCGCCGTGGAAGCGGCGGAGGGCGGCGAGGCCGTGACGTCGACGGTCGCCGCCATGAAGCAGATCGCGCAGAAGATCGGCATCATCGACGATATCGCCTACCAGACCAATCTGCTGGCGCTGAACGCGGCGATCGAAGCGGCCCGCGCGGGCGAACACGGCAAGGGCTTCGCCGTGGTGGCGGCGGAAGTCCGCAAGCTGGCCGAGCGCAGCCAGGTGGCGGCGCAGGAAATCGGCGACGTGGCGGGGTCCAGCGTGGACCTGGCCGAACGCGCCGGCCGCCTGCTGGAACAGATGGTGCCGAATATCCGCAAGACCTCCGACCTGGTGCAGGAGATTACCGCCGCGTCGGAAGAACAGTCCTCCGGTGTGGGACAGATCAATGCGGCCGTCGGCCAGTTGAGCCAGACCACGCAGCAGAACGCCTCCAGCTCCGAGGAATTGGCCGCGACGGCCGAGGAAATGAGCGCCCAGGCCGAGCAGCTGCAGCAGGCGATGAGCTTCTTCAAGCTGTCCGAAAGCCTCGCCAGGGCCAAGGGCGCGGCGGCCGCGGCGCGCAAGCGTCCGATGGCGACCAAGACCTTCGCCCCGGCCGTGGCCCGGGAGGCCGTGGACGCCGAACCGGCCGGCAAGCTGTCCTTCGCCGGCGCCGAGGCGATCGACGAATCGCAGTTCGTGCGCTATTGAGGAGCACGGCGATGAGCGCGTTGCCACAATCGAACGGCGCGGGGCCCCAGGGCGGCGCCGAACCCTCGCAGTACCTGACCTTCATGCTGGGCGGCGAAACGTTCGCCATCGGCATCCTGGCCATCAAGGAAATCATCGAATACCACGACCTGACGCTGGTGCCCATGATGCCGCCGAGCATCCGTGGCGTGATCAATCTGCGCGGCGCTGTCGTGCCGGTCATGGACCTGCAGACGCGCTTCGGCCGCGTGCCGTCGCCCGTCACCAAGCGCACGTGCATCGTGATCGTCGAGCTGGAGGCGGACGATGGCGGCCCGCATGTCGTGGGCGTGGTGGTGGATGGCGTCAACGAAGTGCTGGAGATCGCGCCGTCCGACATCGAACCGCCGCCCGCGTTCGGTACGGGATTGCGCAGCGATTTCATCGCCGGGGTGGGCAAGGTGCGCGGGCGCTTCGTCATCCTGCTCGCGGTGGAGCATGTCATGTCCATGGAGGGGCTGGAGCCCGGGATGGACGCGGCGGCGCGCGCACCCGCCATGATGGATGGCGCGGGCGGATGATGAGCGGGGACGGCCAGGTCGGGCCCGTGGCGGCGGCGCCGCACGGCGTGGCGACGGTCCTGGTCGTCGACGACAGCGCCGTGCATCGCGCGCATACCGCCGCGCTGTGCCGGGCGCTGGGCATCCACGCGATCCACGAGGCATCGAGCGGGTCGGCGGCGCTGACCCTGCTGGCCGATGCGGCGCCCAGGCCGGAGGTGATGATCGTCGATATCGAGATGCCCGGCATGGACTGCATCGAGCTGCTGGAGCACCTGCTGATCCGCGACATCCTGCCCGATCTCGTGATCGCCTCCGGCCGCGAAAGCGCCATGATCGATTCCGTGGCGTCGGTGGCTTCGGGGCTGGGCTTCCATGTGCTGGCCGGACTGGAGAAACCGCTGACCGCGGCAGTATTGGCCGGCGTCCTGGGCCGGCGCGGTGTGCGCGGCACGGATACGCGCGATCGCGGCCGCGGGAAGCGGACCGACGAAGTCCCGATCCCGCCCGGCATGCTGGAAGCCGCGCTGCGCGACGGCCAGATCCACGTCCACTACCAGCCGAAGGCCGACATGCGCACCGGCCTGATCCGCGGCGTGGAAGCATTGGCGCGCTGGACCCATACGGAGGCCGGGGATATGTCGCCGGCCACCTTCGTGCCGCTGGCCGAGCAATACGGCCTGATCCATCCGCTGACCTTCGTCGTGATGGAGCAGGCGCTGGCCCAGGTGGCGCGCTGGAGCCGGCGCGGCCTGCGGCTGTCGCTGGCCGTGAACCTGTCGCCCCTGCTGCTGGATTGGCCGGGACTGGCCAACAGCATCCTGGAGGTCGTGGAGCGCTTTCAGGTACCGCCGGAGCAAATCGCCTTCGAAATCACGGAAAGCTCCCTGGTCGACGCCGACAGCGGCGCGCGCGGGCTGCTGGCGCGGTTGCGCCTGCGTGGCTTCGGCTTGTCCATCGACGACTACGGCACGGGTTTTTCGTCCATGCAGCAGCTGACCCGCGTGCCCTTTACCGAATTGAAGATCGACCGCGCCTTCGTGCATGGCGCGAGCGGGCGCAAGCAGCTGCGCGCCATCCTGGGCGCGGCCATCGACATGGCCTCTGAAATGGGGCTCGTCACGACGGCCGAAGGTATCGAGACCCTGGAGGATTGGCGCCTGCTGCAACGCCTGGGCTGCGCACTGGGACAAGGGTTCTTCATCGCGCCCGCCATGCCGGGCGAGGCCATTCCTTCCTGGCTGAAAACCCATCGAACGCGACTGGCGCTGCTGCGCGCCCCTGCCCAGCCCGCCGCCGAAGATTGAACACGCCGCCATGCAGCCGATCAACGATAAAGAGTTCGCCCAGTTCCAGCGCTTCATCCACGAGGCTGCCGGTATCACGCTATCGGACGCCAAGAAGGCGCTGGTTTCCGGCCGCTTGTCCAAGCGCCTGCATGCCCGTGGCATTGACAGCTATGGCGACTATTTTTCCCTGTTGCAAAGCGACGGCGGCGCGGCGGAAACGCAGATCGCCATCGATCTGCTGACCACCAACGAAACCTATTTCTTCCGCGAGCCCCGGCATTTCGATGTACTGCGGCGCCTGGCCGCCGAGCCCGGCCCGGACGGCCGTCGCCCGAAGACGCCTTTCCGCGTCTGGAGCGCCGCCAGTTCCTCCGGCGAGGAGGCCTATACGGCCGCCATGGTATTGGCCGATTGCCTGTGGGCAGGCGAAACGGCGGCGCGGCCCGTGGGCGTGCCGCCCGCCTTCGAGGTCGTCGGCACCGATATCAGCACGCGGGTGCTGGAGCGCGCGCGTAGCGGTCATTATTCGGAACAGCGCGCGCGGCAGATGCCGGACGCCTATCGCAAGCGCTATTGCCTGAAAGGCACCGGCCCGCACGCGGGCACGCTGCTGGTGGACCGCGCCCTGCGTGCCCATGTGCGTTTCCTGCACGCGAACCTGAACGCGCCGCTGCCGGACCTGGGCCGGTTCGATGTCATCTTCCTGCGCAACGTCATGATCTATTTCGACGGCGATACCAAGCGCAAGGTCGTCGAGCGGGTGCTGGGCCTGCTCAAGCCGGGTGGCCATCTGTGCATCGGCCATTCGGAAAGCCTGCATGGCGTGACCAATGCGGTCAGCAGCGTCATGCCTTCCGTCTACCGCAAGCCTTGAGGCCGGCCCGCCCCAAGCGCAACCCCCGTTTTCCTGGTGCCCTATGCCATCCATCAAAGTCATGGTCGTCGACGACTCCGCCGTGGTGCGCCAGGTGCTGGCGGGACTGCTGTCGGAAGCCCCCGGCATCGAAGTGCTGCACGCCGCCGCCGACCCGATACTGGCCAGCGAGCGCATGAAGCAGGCCTGGCCCGACGTGATCGTGCTGGACATCGAGATGCCACGCATGGACGGATTGACCTTCCTGCGCAAGATCATGCAGGAAAGGCCGACGCCGGTGGTGATCTGCTCGACGCTGACGGAAAAAGGTGCGCGCGTCACCGTGGAAGCGCTGGCCGCCGGCGCGGTGGCGGTCGTGACCAAGCCCAAGCTCGGCCTGAAGCAGTTCCTGGCCGATAGCGCCAGCGAGCTCATCGCCACGGTGCGCGCGGCGGCCGGGGCGCGGGTGCGGTCCCGGCCGCACGCCGGTCCGGCATCGGCGCCGCCCGTACCCACCCCCCGCCACAACGCCGACGCCGTGCTGCCGCCGGCCGATCACCGCCCCGTGCTGCAGACCACCGAACGGCTGGTGGCCATCGGTACCTCCACCGGCGGCACGCAGGCGCTGGAGGATGTCCTGACCGCATTGCCGCGCGTGTGCCCGGGCCTGGTCATCGTGCAGCACATGCCTGAGAAATTCACGGCGGCGTTCGCGGCGCGGCTCGACGGGATATGCCAGATTTCCGTGAGGGAAGCGCAGAACAACGACCGCGTGGTGCCGGGGCGCGCGCTGATCGCGCCGGGCGGCAGGCACATGCTGCTCAAGCGCAGCGGCGCGCAGTATTTCGTCGAGGTGCGCGACGGTCCCCTGGTGAACCGGCACCGGCCATCGGTGGACGTGCTTTTCCGGTCGGTGGCGCGGCACGCGGGCGCCAACGCGCTGGGGATCATCATGACCGGTATGGGCGACGACGGCGCCGCCGGCATGCTGGAGATGCGCCAGGCCGGCGCGCGCACGCTGGCGCAGGACGAGAGCAGTTGCGTGGTCTTCGGCATGCCGAAAGAAGCGATCAAGCGGGGTGGGGTGGAGCGCACGGTTCCCTTGTCGGCGATCGCCCGCGAGATCCAGGCCGTCGCGCCGCGCTAGCCGCGCGGCTTGCCTTCTCTGGCCCATCCCCCTAGTATCCAAGCAAACCCACCGACGGCGCCGCCACGACGGCCCGCATCCAACGGAGACTCCGCCCCATGAAACGTTTCGCACTGCCGGCCGCTACGCTGGCATGCGGCCTGTTGGCCGCGCATCCTGTCGCCACCCAGGCGCAGGGCGAGCCTGTCTTTCCCAAGACCATGACGGTGGTCGTGCCATTCCCGCCCGGGGGCAGCAACGACGTGTTCGCCCGCGTGCTGGCCGAGAAGCTGTCGGCCCGACTGCACAATTCCGTCATCGTCGAAAACCGGCCCGGTGCGGGCGGCGCCATCGGCGCCGACTACGTGGCCCGCGCGCCGAAGGACGGCTCGGTGCTCATGCTCAGCTCCTCCACCTTCACGACCAACGCGGCGGTGCAGCCCAAGCTGCAGTACGACGTGATCAAGGACTTCAGCCCGATCGCGATGCTGGCCTCCAGTCCGATGGCGATTACGGTGGGCAAGGCCTCGAAGTACGACAGCCTGGCCGCGCTGCTGGATGACGCACGCAAGCAGCCCGGCAAGCTGACCTACGGCAGCGCCGGCATCGGCTCGATCAACCAGATGGCCAGCGAAATCCTGGCGGGCATGGCCAAGGTGTCCTTCATGCACGTGCCCTACAAGGGTATGTCGCCCGCCATGAACGACCTGGCGGGCGAACGGGTCGATATGATCGTCGCCAGTTTCGCTTCGATATCGGCCATGCTGAAAAGCGGCCGCGTGCGCGTTCTGGCCGTGACCTCGCCGCAGCGCTCGCCGTTCTATCCGGACCTGCCGCCGGCGGCCGATGCCGTGCCCGGCTACGCCGTGCAGCTGTGGTGGGGCTTGCTGGGGCCCGCCGGGCTGCCCGAGGCCATGGTGCGCAAACTGAACGAAGACGTCCGGGCGATCGTGGCGGAACCCCGGATGCGCGATATGTTCGCCGCCGAAAGCGCCGTGCCGTCGGACCTGTCCGTAACGCAGTTCGCCGAACTGGTGCAGCGGGATGCCAAGACCTGGAAGCAGGTGGCGCGGGACCACAATATCTCCGTGGAGTAAGCGGGCGGCCGCCACGGTCGCCGCATAAGCGGCCGTGGCGCCGTCCGCCATGCGCCGCGAAGGCGCTAGAACCCCAGCGCGATGGCCACCCCGGCCGCGATCAGGCCGGTCGCGACCACGCCGATGAACACCGTCGCCAGTTCCACGCGGCGGAACGAACCCGTCAGCATTGCCAGCGAAGGCAGGCTGATGGGCGGAAGCGTCATCAACAGCGCGGCGGCCGGGCCGGCCGCCATGCCCAGTGCCAGCATCGCCTGGATGATGGGGACTTCGCCCGCGGTGGGAATGACGAACAACGCGCCGGCCACCGCCAGGCCCGCGATCCACCACAGATGGTTGTCGACGTCGGCGCTGATGTGCGGGAACAGCCAGGCGCGGGCCGCGCCCAACAGGAGCACCAGCACGATGTATTCGGGCACCAGGCGCAGCGTCATGCGCGCGAAAATCGCGGCCCAGCGCTTGAAGGGCCGATCTTCCTCGGCGGCTGCCTCCTGCGCGCTGAGGGTCTGTATAGGCCCGGCGTCCACCGTCCGGCCCGACGCGGCGCTCATGCGATTGAGCAGCCAGCCCAGCCCGAACACCAGGACGACGCCCAGCGCCAGCCGCAGCGCCGACCATTGCCAGCCCAGCACGAAGCCCATGAAAACCAGCGTGGCGGGGTTCAGCACCGAATTCCCCAGCCAGAACGCGACGGCGCTGCCCGGCGCCGCCTGGCATTTGCGCAGCCCGGCCACCACCGGCGCGGCACAGCAGGTGCACATCATGCCGGGCAGGGACATCAGGCCGCCAGCGACCACGCTGCCCAGGCCGGTGCCGCCCAGCGCGCGGGCGATCCAGCGGCGCGGCAGCAGGGCCTGCACCGCCGAACCCAGCAGCAGGCCCAGCACCATGGCCTGCCAGATGGCCTTGCCGTAGGCCAGGGCGTAATCGAGCGCGGCGCCCAGGGAGGGCGGCGGCGGGGTGTCGGCGGTGCCCATCAGGATCGAATTGCCGATGGAATGGCTGTCGGCGGCCACCCAGGCTCGGTTGTAGTAGGGAGACCACTTCACATAGAACAACCCGGCGACGGCGATCAGCAGGAAAACTGCGATGCCCAAGGCGGGGTTGACGGAACGTCGGGTATCGAGCGCGGATTTCATCGTGGGTGTGGAATTGGGGAGATCGCGACGGCGGAAGCGCCAGCCGGACGCCATTTTACGGCGGCGGCAAAGGAACTATGATGTCGGGCGCTATTCCGCTTGCCGCCATGAACCTGCCGTTCCCCATCCGTGAAGAATGCCCGCCGGGCGCCTGCGTCTGCGATCGCGAACGCCTGCTTTGCGATCCCCAGGGCGACGTCCGTGTCCTGCGGTTGACCAAGCAGGAAGAAAAGCGGCTGGTCGCGCGTATCGAGGCCGCGCGCGATCTGGCCGACCTGATGCACCTGGGCGAGCGCATCCAGGCGCAGTTGGGCATCAGGCTGCATATCGTTCCCAGCGCCAACGAGGTGCGGACGGTGCGCGGCTTCGATATCCATCTGGAAGCATGCCCGGGCTTGTGCCGGCTGACGCGCAAAAGCATCCCGGCGGCGGTGCGGCGCTGTCTGGATGCACGCCCGGACATCGCCTACGACATCCTGAATTCCCACGATCTGCTGCGCGACACCTGACCTGCCCGCGTCCGGCGCGGCTACGGGCCGTCGCCGCTGCCGCCATCGTCAGGGACGACCCGCGCCCGCGCTTCCCAGCCGAACACACTGCGGCCGGCATAGCCGGGCGAATCGTGGCGCTCCTGTTCGATGAAGTCCGGCAGCGCCGGCCCGTTCGCGCTGCGTTCCAGCCGGCGCGCCTGGCGGTCCAGGCGCTTGAGCGCGTCGAGCTTTTCCTCGTTGCCCAGCCGGGCCTGGCTGACGGCGGTCTTCATGACGCCGATGGTGCGATCGTAGACGGCCAGCGGCACGGAATACGGGTGCCGGTCCTTGCCGCCATGCGCCATGGAAAACCGCGCCGGATCGGCGAAGCGGCAGGGCGCGCCATGCACGACCTCGGCTACCAGCGCCAGCGAGCGTACCGTGCGCGCGCCCACGCCGGGCACCAGCAGCAGTTCCGCGAAATCCGTCGGGCCGCATTCCGCGGCGGCCGCCAAGGCCCCGTGCAGGCGGCGCATGTTCACATCTTGGGCCGGACGTCGTGGTGCGCCGGCATGACGAGATGCGGCAGCGCGAGCTGCCCCTGCGCCGGCGCGGCGACGTCGGTTGCCGCCGGGCCGCCGTCGCGCAAGGCGGGTTTCCGGGCCGATCCGCGCGGGCGCGGCGCCGGCACGTCGCCAACGTCCACATCGGGCCGGGACGCGGCCAGCGCACCGGCCTGTTCGACGATGAAATCGGGACCCCGGTCGCGCAGCAGGATGACCTGACCTTCGCGGGACGCGGCGGCGCGGTGGTCGGTCAGGTTGACGATGCGCCCCTGGTTGGGACCGTCGATGGCGCTGTGAGGCGCGTCGACGAAGCTGCGCAGGTCCTCGGACAGCCAGTGATAGCGCCGGGCCAGGCGGCTGTCGCCGTTCATGCCCTGCTGCACCACTGTCCATTTGCCGTCGTCGGTCACGAAGAAGCCATGCAGGTAGAGGTCGAAGCCATCCTGCACCGCCGCGCTGTCCACCTTGGCCACCAGGCGGCTGGCGCGCGCCAGCGCATCGCCGTCCACGCCGACCCGATCGGCGACCTGCGCCAATTCCTGCGGCGTTCTGCGCGAATGGTTGCCGCGCCCGCCGCAGACATGGATGCCCAGTTCGCCCGACAAGGGCGCCAGGCCGCGCTTGAGCGCGCCGATCACGCTGGTGGTGATGCCGGAGGAATGCCAATCCATGCCCATGACGGCGCCGAAGGACTGGAACCAGAAAGGATGCGCCAGCCGCCGCAGGAATTCGTCGCGCCCGTAGTGGTGGACGATGGCCTGCGCGATCACCGCGCCCAGGCGTGTCATGCGCGCGCCCAGCCAGGCCGGCACCCGGCCGCCATGCAAGGGAAGATCCGCGCTGCCCGCCCGACGCATGCGTGCCGCCCCTAGGGCCGCCGGCCCAGTGCGGCGATGTCGTCGAATACCGGCACGATGGCCAGCACGAGCAGCATCGCCGACAGGGGCACCGTGGCGATGAATCCCATGTGCTTGAATCCGAGCGCACCGGCCAGGCCGCCCAGCAGGAACATGCCGAGCAGCGAGCCCAGCAGCCGCAGCCGCGGCCGGTTGGCCAGCACCCGGCTGTCCTCCGGCGCGCCGTCGCGCAGGTTCCAGTACATCAGCTTGCCGATTTCGATGCCGATATCGGTGACGATGCCCGTCATGTGCGTGGTGCGGATTTCGGCTTTCGAGATCTTGGTGATGATGGCGTTCTGCAGGCCCATGATGAAACACAGCAGCCCGACCGTGGCCGGGACGAAAAACATGCGTTGCTGCTCCAGGTGCGCGCCCAGCAGGCCGAAGACGAGCAGCAGCGCCGCTTCCAGCATCAAGGGCATGGCGTATTCGCTGTGCGCGCGGCGCCGCCGGCCCCAGTTGATCAGGACGGCGGAGACGGCCGCGCCGACCATGAACGCCAGCAGCGCGCTCAGTCCCGCGACCACCAGGGCGATCTCGCCCAGCACGGCGTGGTCCGCCAGCGCGGAAACGATGCCGGTCATGTGGGAGGTGTACTGGCCCACGGCGAGAAATCCGCCGGCGTTGGCCGCACCGGCCACGAAGGCCAGGGAACGTCCCAGCCGCCGGTTGTTTTCGGTAGTGCGTCCGGGGCTGGTCAACGCACGTAGGTAGTGCACGGGCATGGCGGCGGAAAAAGGATCGAAATGCGCCTGAGCGGGCATTCTACTCGCGCCCGTGCCCGGTCTCTTTCCTGGGGTCTACCAGGCGATGCGCAAGCCCGCCGATATCGCGTGTCCGGCACGCACCCGTTGGCGCCCGGCCAGGGGCAGCTGGCGGCCATATTCCCCGTACAGCCCGACGTGGCGGTTGATCGCCCAGGTACCGCCGGCGGCGAGTTCGGCCGAGGTATGGCCGCGCCCCTCGCCGATGCGGGCGGTGCCGCCCGGCCCCTTGATGGACTGCGCGTCGGTGCCCGCCAGGCCGTGGAGGAAATCCAGGCGCGCATAGGGCCACGCCTGCCCGTGCCGGCCGCTGTAGTCGCCCCTTAACCGCAATCCCAGGCGGCCGGTGGCGCTGTTGCCGGGATGTTGGCGCACCGTGGCGGCGGGCAGGCTGACGTCATCGATATGCCGGCGCGCGGCGACGATCTGCGCCTGGGGTTCGGCCGTCCAGCGGCTGCTCAGCCGCAGGGGCCTGCCGGATTCCAGGGACACCAGCGTGCCGCGCGCGTGGATATCCGCGCGGTTGCCATTGATGGCGGCGCCCTTGCCGCGTTGGTAACCGTGCTGCACGACCATGTCAGCGTACCAGCCCGTATCCGCGGTGTAGGTCCAGTAGGCGCCCAGGTAATGGGATCGCCCCTGCAGTCTGCCGACGTACCGGTCCGGGACGCCGCCGGCATCGCCATGGACGCGGTGCCGCCAGCCCAGCGTGCCGCCGTAGAGCCCGACGCGATGATGGATGCCGGCATACAGATCGCTGCCGAGCTGCGCGCCCGACGTCCAGCCGTCGCTGCGCGGGGCGACCGTGCCTTGCTGGCGGATATGTGTGCCCTGGTCGATCGCGCGGCCCCAGGCCCGGCGCCGCGACGCGCCCGGCTCCGGCGAGGCCGCCGTCATATCGCCGCCTTGCCGGCGATGCAGGCTGCCCAGCATCGCGAGGTCGGCCTGCGCCAGCATGGCCGGCAGGGCCGCGTACAAGGCGGTCTCCGGGCGGTAGCTGGGGCGGCCGGCAGCCGTCGCCAGGATGGCCGCGCGGCCTTCCGCATGGCCCGGCGCCGCCGCCGGCGCGGTGGATCGCAGATACCAGCTTTCGCCGCGGCCGTTCGCGTCGCCCGGATACAGGCGGTATTCGTAGGCGCCGGCATCGATGTGGCCGCCCTGCAGGTCGAATGCGTCGCGCGTGGTCTGGGCCGTGGTCGTGGCGCCGTTGACCGCGCGTACCACTTCGATGCCATCGCCCAGGGTGCGCGCGCCCAGGCCGCCGGTATTGACGATGGCAAGATGGGTGCGGCCGCCGGCGCGGCCACCATCGATCACCAGCCGATCGGTCGGGCTATCGCTGTCGCCCAGCGCGGTACGCAGGCGCACCACGCCGCCGCGGCCGATGTAGTCGCCGCGTACGACCAGCGTGTTGGCGGGCGGGGAAGCCGCGGGCGCTACGCCCGGCGGCGGTCCCAGGACGACGGTGCCGGCATTCTCCAGCCCGGCGACGGTCTGCGGCAGGCCGGCCGTATCCAGCGTCGCGCCAGCGGCCACGGCGATGCGCATCGAAGGTCCCAGCGCGTGTGCCGCGGCGGCGCGCAGCACGCCGGTGGCGACGGCGATGTCGCCCGTGGCCGTATTGACGCCGGCCAATTCCAGCGTACCCCGCCCTGTTT
The DNA here is from genome assembly GCF_057362025.1 of Bordetella sp. NCBI lineage: Bacteria > Pseudomonadati > Pseudomonadota > Betaproteobacteria > Burkholderiales > Alcaligenaceae > Bordetella > Bordetella sp. The sequence continues at coordinate 27,257 of NZ_JBMQQZ010000066.1, forward strand.
TCGCCAACGCGCCGGTGCCCGTATAGGCGCCCGCCCAACGCATGGTATGCGGGCCTGTGTCCACGCTGCCGCCGCGCGGCCGCACCGTGACCGGTCGCGCCGCCGTGACATCGGCGGTGGCACGCAACGCGCCGCCATCGAACGTCAACGGCCCCTGGGCGGCGCCCAGGTTGCGGTCGTCGCGGATTTCCAGTGTTCCGTTCCGCAATGTCGTGCCGCCGGTATGGCGATTGTGGCCGTGCAGGGCCAGCGTGCCGGGATCGGTTTTGACGAGAGTGCCCGAGCCGACGATATCCGCAGCTATTGTGGCGCGCATGGTGCTGTTGCTTCTGCTGTTGCTGTTGCCGCGTCCTTTGCCGTTGCGGCTGGCCTTGCTTGTATCGGTGCCGCCAGCGCCGCTGTTCGTGTCGTTAACGCTGCCGCCATGATTGCCACCGCCACCGCCACCGCCACCGCCACCGCCATCGCCGTCGTCGTCACCGTCTCCGCCTACGCGCAGAACGGTTTCCGTCGCGTCCGTCGCCAGCGTACCGGTTCCGCCGATGACATAGCCGTCCGCGATGAACTGCGCGCCGGAAAAACGCACGGTTCCCGCGCTGTCGTCGACGCTCACCGTGCCGCCGCGTCCGCCGAAAACCGCCAGCGCGCCGGCCGTCCACGACGCCTCGGCACCCTTGTCATCGGTCGACCATGCCCGGCCGCCGTTCGCGCGCCAACGGTTGTCCTTCCCATCCTCCTTGCCGTCGGTGCCGGCGTGCCAGAAGCGCACGGGGCGGTCGCCGTCATGCAGCAGGTCTATCCTTCCCGCGCGTGCCGTGCGTACATGCCAGGCTTCGCGGCGCGTGCCGGACGGCACCGACGCGATCTCCAGCGTATTGTCGATCAAGGTCCCGCCATACCCGATCAGCCGATGGAGTCCGGGCTCGCCGCTGCCGGCGATATGGACGCTACCGTCCAGGATTAGGTCGTGGCGCACGTCGAGACGCGGCCGGCGTGGCGTCGCCGCATCGTCCAGCCTGACGCGCAGCACCGAGCCGGGACGCAGCGTCAGGCTATCCATTGCCAACGCGTGGCCGGGCCGTTCCGCCGCCAACGTCGCCCCGTCCTCGACGGTCACCTTGCTTCCCACCTCGCCGCTGCCCGCCAGCGTCGCGCCGGACAATACGGCCAGCCGCCCGGTCATCCGGCGTTGGTCTCCTTCCAGTACCAGCGTGCCGCGCCGGACCTCCACGCGGCCCCTGTGGCTGTTGGGACCGCTCAGGACCACGGTGCCCGTGCCCGCCTGCACGAGGCTGCCGTAGCCGTGCAGGCCCTGCGGCACCCGCAGCGTGTCGCGCCGGTCGAAAACCAATTCCGCGCCATCGTTGTAGATGTCGCGCGCCAGTGAACCGGCGGTGCCGCCATTGCCCAATCGCAACCTGCCGCCGGTCAGCACCGTGATGCCGGTGTAGGTGTGATCTTCGGTCAGCGTCATCGTGCCGGTGCCCAGATAATGGACCGCCCCGCGCCCGTCGATGTGGCCGCGGAAGGTGACATCATCGGCGCGATCGAACTCCAGCAGGCCGTCGTTCAGAATGTGGCCGGCGATGCTTCCCTTCACGCCGCCATCGCCGACACGCACGATGCCGTTCGCGATATGCGTGCCGCCGGTGTAAGTGTTCGCGCCATGCAGGCGCAGCTCCCCGTTGCCCCATTTGCGCAGACCGCCGGGACCGGACAGCGCGAGCGGGATGGTGGCGAAGTCGCCCGCCGCCGGGATATCGAAATCGCCGCCCGTGCCGGACCAGGCATAGCCGAAAACCGCGGCTTGCCGCCGGGCCGTCTGTTCGGCGGCAACATCGGCGGCCGCCAGTTGGACCGCCAGCAGCGGCACTGCAAGATGGACTCTGATCATGGAGACGCTCCACCGAGGCAAACAGGCGCGCGAACGTACACCGACACGCGCCGTGCAGGCGCGTATCCGGACGTCATGTGCGGGGAATGGCGGGCGGCCATGATGAACGCCCATGCCGTAGTAGGAGCGGAGTCTAGAAGTCCGCTGCGACGTAGGACTTATGGAAGGTAAAAATCAGCCTGAATCCTAGGTGTGTTGCATCAAAAATCAGGCGTAGTCCTATGGCCAGTACGCCCGGCACGGTGTGTCGCGCAGCCGCACCGGTAATTCGATCCGAGGTTGCCTCAGTCGGTGCACGGGATTGGTCCGAAGCGAGAGGCGCCTTCCGTCGTGATTTCGTCCGAAGTGCGATCGGGCCAGGTGCGGGTCGTCGCCGCCTGCAGGCTACTCTCGCGGCCCGCCGCCGCGACGGTGGCCAGTACCGAAAACAGCTGGCGGTCCCTGGCGTTCACAATGTAGGACACCAGCAGCACGCAAAACTTATTCCAGCTTCTCCGGATCCAGGCGCATGGCGCCGTGGCGACGCGTCAGCAGGGTCAGGCCCCACATGCCCACGCCCAGCAGCAGCAGCCAGCCCGCCACCTGATATTGCACGGGGTCCCGCCCCGTCAGCGGCGTGACCAGGAACAGGCAGGTCGCGGCACCCAGCCACGGGACCACGGTCCGTACGCGGAAATGCTCGTGACCGACGCGGTCGCGCCGCAGTACCAGCACCGCCACGTTCACGAACGCGAACACGCCCAGTAGCAGTAGTGCGGTGGTGCCGCCCAGCGCCCGGATCGCCTGCGATTCCACGCGCGACACCAGCCAGGTCAGGCCCAGCCCGATCGCCGTGGTGAACAGGATGGCGGCCCACGGCGTGCGTGTGCGCTCGTGTACCCGCGACAGGAAGGCCGGCAGCACGCCCTGGTTCGCCATGCCATAGAGCAGGCGGCTGGCCATCATCATGTTGATCAGCGCCGAGTTCGCCACCGCGAACATGGAGATCACCGGCATGATCTGGTCGGTGGGCAGGTTGGGCGCGGCGCGCTGCACCACCAGCACCAGCGGGGTATTGCTGGCGGCCAGCTCGCCCACGGGCACCAGCGCGACGGCGCAGATGGAAACCAGGACATAGATCGCCGCCGTCAGGCCCAGGCCGGTCAGCATGACTTTGGGGAAGATGCGGTGCGGCGCGTGGGTTTCTTCCGCCATGTTGACGGAATCCTCGAATCCCACCATGGCGAAGAAGGCGAGGGTGGTAGCGGAAGTCACCGCCAGGAAAACGCTTTTGTCCTCCGGCGTATCGAAAGCGATCGCCCGCGAGAAATCCGCCTGGCCACCGCCGATGGCCCAGAAGCCCAGCAGGATCACCATCAGAAGGCCGCTGAGTTCGATCAAGGTCAGGACGACGTTGGCTTTGACGCTGTGCGCCGCGCCACGCAGGTTCAACAGCATCACCAGTCCCAAAAAGCCCAGCGCGCCCCAGGTAACCGCATCGCCGCCGGCGTCCACGCCGATCGCGGCGAAGAGATTGGCGGCGAAAGCGCGCGAAGCCGTGGCCGCCGAGGTCAGGCCCGAACACATGACGGTGAAACAGACGATGAAGGTAAGGAAATGCACGCCGAAGGCTTTGTGCACATACAGCGCGGCACCGGCGGCCTGGGGATACTTGGTTACCAGCTCCAGATACGACAGGGCGGTCAGCAGGGCCACGACGAAGGCGACCAGGAAGGGCAGCCAGGCCGCGCCTCCGACCTCGTGGGCCACCTGCCCGGTCAACGCATAGATGCCCGTGCCGAGGATGTCGCCGACGATGAACAGCAGCAGCAGCTTCGGTCCCATGACGCGCGCGAGCGGCGTATCGGCGCCCGGTGCCTGTTGTATGGATGACTGGCTCGTGGACATCGCTTCTCCCCCGTGTGTTCATGCCGGCGCCGGCCGCGCCTGCCCAGGCATGAGCAAGTGGCGGGCCCGGGCGGTACAGATCGGCAGGGAGTGGCGCCGATGCTGCGTGGCATGCCCGGGCCGCGACCGATACAGATGCCGGGCCGCGCGAGGCGGAGGCCCGGGCGATACGGGCGCGGCGCGGCCCCGGTCAGGCCTCCCCATTGAACGACGCTCGCCGTGCGGTGGTATTAAGACACCGGTCAGGTCGGCGGGCTAACGTGTTGGCTGTGATGGTCCGGGCAGTGGCCCGGTGGCGTGCCCCATTGCACTGTCCTTGCGGCGAGTGAAGGTAATGCGCACGCGCGCGTCGTGTCCGGTCCGTCCGGCGCGGCGCGGTTGCTTTCCATCGATTCCTTCCAGGGTTCTGCTGGCCGATAGGCGTGGGGCGCCTTGCATTCCTGAAAGGACCGAAAGCATGCAGCAAACCCTGTCGGCGGAAAGGCCTTCCGCTTTTACCCTCGCGCGCATGGTCGTGCGTGTGACGGCCGGCAATTTCCTCGAGCAGTTCGATTTCTTCCTCTTCGGCTTTTATGCGACGCAGATTGCCGCCGTATTCTTCCCCGCCAGCAGCCAGTTCGCCTCTTTGATGCAGACCTTCGCCGTCTTCGGCGCGGGCTTCCTCATGCGGCCGCTGGGCGCGATCGTGCTGGGCGCCTATATCGACCGGGTGGGACGGCGCAAGGGCCTGATCGTCACGTTGTCGCTGATGGCCAGCGGGACCATCCTGATTGCTTTCGTACCGGGGCACGCGGCCATCGGCCCCGCCGCGCCGCTGCTGGTCCTGCTGGGCCGGCTGTTGCAGGGCTTTTCCGCCGGCGCGGAACTGGGCGGCGTGTCGGTGTACCTGGCCGAAATGGCGACGCCGGGCCGCAAAGGGTTCTACACCAGCTGGCAATCCGGCAGCCAGCAGATTTCCATCGTGGTCGCGGCGGCGCTGGGCTTCGGCCTGAACCGCTGGATGGATACCACCACCATCGCGGCCTGGGGCTGGCGCATTCCTTTCTTCGTCGGCTGCATGATCATTCCGTTCATCTTCGTGCTGCGCCGCCGCCTGGAGGAAACCCAGGCCTTCAAGGCGCGCAGCCATCGCCCCGGCCTGCGTGAATCGTGGATCGCGCTGGCGGCGAACTGGAAGCTGATGGTGGGCGGCGCGCTGATGGTGGCGATGACCACCACCGCCTTCTACCTGATCACGGTGTATGCCCCCACCTTTGGCAAGACTGTCCTGCACCTGAGCACCTCCGACAGCCTGCTCGTCACGCTTTGCGTCGGCGTCTCGAACTTTATCTGGCTGCCCATCGGCGGGGCCATTTCGGACCGCATCGGCCGCAAGCCGGTGTTGCTGACCATGACGGCCCTGGCCATCGTGACGGCGTATCCCACCCTGACATTCCTGGCGAACGGGCCGACGTTCACCAAGATGCTGATCGTGCTGCTGTGGCTGTCCTTCCTGTACGCCGTCTACAACGGCGCGATGGTGGTGGCGCTGACCGAAGTGATGCCGGCATCGGTACGCGTGGCCGGCTTTTCCGTGGCGTACAGCCTGGCCACCGCGATATTCGGCGGTTTCACGCCGGAGATTTCCACGGCGCTGATCCACGTGACGGGCGACCGCGCGGCGCCCGGCTACTGGATGACGTTCGCCGCGCTCTGCGGGTTCTGCGCGACGCTGACGCTTTATGCGCGCGGCGGCGCCGCCGCGCGCATGGCCGCGCAGACGTAATATCGCACCGAAGCGCGGGTGCCGGCCGCCCCCTTGGGAAATGTCCTTGACGGCCGGCACCAGACAGCGCCGGCGCCTTTTTTTCTTCCACTCTCGGCTATCGAGGAGACTATGAGATATCCCATTCGCACCCTGGCCCTGGCCGGTTCGCTGCTCGCCTCATCGCTGGCTTACGCGCCGGTACGGGCGGCGGAACTGCACGTTCTGATCTCGGGCGGCTTTTCCGCCGCCTACGACAAGCTGGGCCCGCAATTCGCCGCCGCCACCGGCAATAAGCTGGTCACCGAGCATGGGCCCTCCATGGGCAAATCCCACGAAGCCATCCCCAATCGGCTGGCACGGCACGAGCCGGCGGACGTGGTCATCATGGTCGGCTATGCCCTGGACGACCTGATCAAGGAAGGCAAGGTCGCCAAGTCCTCGCGCGTCGAACTGGCCGATTCGCCCATCGGCATGGTGGTGCGGGAAGGCCAGCCCAAGCCGGATATTTCCACCGTCGAGGGGCTGCGCAAGGCCCTGCTGGGCGCGAAGTCCATCGCCTATTCGGATAGCGCCAGCGGCGTCTACATCGAAAAGGAAATGTTCAAGAAACTGGGCATCGAGGAACAGGTCAAATCCAAGGCGACGATGGTGCCCAAGGTTCCCGTGGCCTCGCAGGTGGCCAACGGCAAGTATGAAGTGGGTTTCCAGCAGGTGGCCGAACTGCTGCCCGTGCCCGGCGTAACCTTCGTCGGCAAGGTGCCGGATTCGGTGCAGTCGATCACGCGCTTCGCGGGCGGCGTGCCGGCCGGTTCGACCCATCCCAAGGAGGCGGCCGAGCTGCTGAAATTCCTGGCATCGCCGCAGGCGCAGGCCATCGTGCGGCAGACCGGCCTGGACCCTGTCACGAAGAAGTAAGCGCCGCGGCGCCGCGCCTATCCCCCATCCTTGCCGGTGCGGGAGACTTCGGTCAACGTGGTCGGGCAGGCGCGGCTGCCGTCCTTCAGCTGTTCCAAAAACCAGCGTCCCGCCGGGCCCGGCGGGTTGTCATGCCGGTACACGGCCTGCACCGCTATCGGCGGCACCCGGCAGTCGGCGCTTTCGCGCGTCAGCGCCACCAGCTCGCCGCTAAGGATCTGTGCCTGCACCATGGCCAGGGGCATGTGACCCCAGCCGAAGCCGGCGCATAGAAAGGCGTGCTTGGCGCCCATATCGGCCAGCCGCCACGTCAACGGCGAAAAAACGCCGTAGCTGTTGCCATCGGTCAGGTCGGTCCGGTCGGTCAGTACCAGTTGTACATGCCTGGAGAGCTCCTGCAGGGTGATCTCGCCTTGCACCGAAGCCAGCGGATGCGACGGCGCCACTACCTTCACCATGGGCACGTCCAGCAGCATTTCGGCCTGTAGTGCGTTGGGTATGGTGGGCAGGGAGCCGATGACGCCCAGGGCGCATGTGCCGTCCAGGACGGGCTTGGCCACGCCACCCAGCGCTTCCACGTACAGGCGCAGCGGCGTGTGGGGAAACGCGACGCGAAACCCGCCCACCGCCTTGGTAAGCGCCTGCATGGGATACATGACATCGATGACGGCCGTCAGCTCCGGTTCCAATCCGTCCGACATGGATTTCGCCTTGGCCTTGAACGCATTCATCCCCTGCAGGACGCCGCGGGCTTCCTGCAGCAGCGCGCGCCCGGCATCCGTCAGCACCGGATAGCGGCCCGCGCGGTCGAAGAGCTTGACGCCGGTTTGCGCCTCCAGGTTGGCCAGCGTGTGGCTGACCACGGATTGGGCGCGGCGCAATTGCCGCCCCGCCGCGGAGAAGCTGCCGGTTTCGGCCGCCGCCACGAAGGTGCGCAGTTGGTCCAGGGAAATGGCTTCAAGCATAGGTATCTATATATCAGATGGGTCTGATCGAAATATATAGGCTTCACGGAGGGGTCAGCAACCCTCTAACCTTCGCGCATGTTTTCTTCCCGATCCTGCGCGGCGTCCGCCACGTGTCCGGCCGGCATGGTCCGGCCCGCTGGCGATGCGGCGCACCGTTGCCATCCCGGAGATCCGTCATGAGTACCCCAACCGCCTATACCACTGCCAACGCCGCCGCGCCCGCCGCCCGCCAGGGCGGGGCCGCGTCCCTGGTCAGCCGCATCCTGCTCGCCGCGCTGTTCCTGATCGCCGGCGTCGGCAAGCTGGCCGCGCCCGCCGGCACGATGGCCTATATCGCGTCCGCGGGCCTGCCGTTTCCCACGCTCAGCTATGTCGTCGCCGTGATCGTCGAAGTGGGCGGCGGTGTGCTGCTGGTCCTCGGCTACCGCGCGCGCCTGGTCGCCGCCATCCTGGCCGTCTTCACCGTCGTGACCGCCCTGGTGTTCCATAGCGCCCTGGGCGATGCCGGCCAGCAGGTCAATTTCCTGAAGAACCTGGCCATCGCGGGCGGCCTGCTGCAGGTCGTCCTGCACGGTGCCGGCGCGTACAGCATCGACCGGCGCGCGCGCTGATCCCCGGCGTCCGGGCCGGGCGGACCGCCACCGTCGCCGAACCCTCGCGCACGGTCCTGGCGGATCGCCACGGGAAGGGGCGCTATGGGCAACCTGGCGCCAGCCGTGGAACGGCTGGCGCGGTTCATTCCGCCGCCGCTTCGTCGGCCGCGAACAGGTTCTCCTTGCCCCAGGTGTAAAGCGCCCGCAGCACCGGCTGCAACCGCCGGCCTTTGTCGGTCAGGTGGTATTCGTTGTGGTCGCAGCGGCCGGGCGAGGGGCGGGTTTCGAGCACGCCTTCTTCCACCAGGTTGCGCAGCCGCGTGCTGAGGATGTTCCTGGCCAGTCCCAGGCGCTGCTGGAAATCGCTGAAGCGGCAGGTTCCGGACAGCGCTTCCCGCACGATCAGCAGGCTCCACCAATCGCCGATCACATCCAGCGACCGGGCGATCGGGCACGGATCCTGGGTTAAACGCTTGCGCCGCATGTTCTTGCCCCCATTTGACGGTTGCAATTTTAAACCCTGCTGGGTACTATCGTCATGGTTTCAACATTAAACAATGTGCCACCCCCGGCGCACATGGGGTATTTCATGACGACGCTTTTCGATCCCTTATCCATCGGCGACCTGCACCTGCCCAACCGTATCGTCATGGCGCCGCTGACGCGGTTGCGCGCGCCCGGCGGCGTCCCGACCCCCCTGATGGCGCGGTACTACGAGCAGCGGGCATCGGCCGGACTGATCATTACCGAAGGCACTCCCGTCAGGGACGACGGCGTCGGCTATCCCAACGTGCCGGGGATCTGGAGCGACGCGCAGATCCAGGGCTGGAAGCAGATCACCGAAGCCGTGCACCGCGCGGGCGGCCGCATCGCCGCGCAGCTGTGGCATGTCGGCCGGGTCTCGCATCCTCTGCTGCTGCAGGGGCGCCAGCCGGTGGCGCCCAGCGCCATCGCCCCGCAAGGCCACGTCAGTCTGCTGCGGCCGAAACAACCGTATGTCGAGCCGCGCGAACTCGCACTGGACGAAATCCCCGGCATCATCGATGCCTTCCGCCAGGCCGCCCGCAACGCCAAGGCCGCCGGCTTCGACGGCGTGACGATCCACGGCGCCAATGGCTACCTGCTGGACCAGTTCCTTCAGGATGGCTCCAACCGCCGCACGGATGCCTATGGCGGCAGCGTGGAAAACCGCGCCCGCCTTATGCTCGAAGTCGTCGATGCCGTACTGGAAGTGTGGGATCCGCAACGCGTGGGCCTGCACCTGGCACCGCGATCGCCTTCGTACTCGGTCACGGAAAGCGATCCCGCCCGGACTTTCGGCCATGTCGCCCGTGCGATGGGCGAGCGTGGCCTGGGCTTTCTCTTCATCCGCGAAACGGCAGGCGATGGCGCCCTGTTCTCGATGATGAAGCGCGAATTCGGCGGCGTGTGCATCGCCAACGACGGCTACGATGCGGATTCGGCGGCCGCTGTCCTCGCGCGCGGCGAGGCCGATGCCGTGGCGTTCGGCAAGGCCTATATCGCCAACCCGGACCTGGTTGAAAGGCTGCGGCGCCAGGCGCCGTTGAATGCCGTGGACACCGCGACGATCTACGACCTGGAGCATTGCAGCCCGGTGGGATATACGGATTATCCGCTGCTGGAGGCCCAGGCCGCCTGAGGGCGCTACCCCGGGTACTGTTGACATGGCTTCCCACATTGGGATATATAAACGGCATACCAATACAGGATGCCGGATTCCAGGGGGAAGTAATCATGACTACGGCTGCCTTCGCGGCAGGGCCGGCTGCCGCCGCGCCCGCGAGCGACGAAGTGCTCAGCGTTCGAGACGTGGAAATCCGCTACGGACACGCCACCATCGTCTCGGACGCGTCTTTCACCGTCCACAAAGGCGAATTCATTACCCTGCTGGGACCGAGCGGTAGCGGCAAGACGTCGCTGCTGCGGACCATCGCGGGGTTCGTGCCGGCGAGCCGGGGCGAGATCCGCCTGCAGGGCGAGTCCATGGCCGATGTACCGCCGTACCGGCGCGACGTGGGACTGGTGTTCCAGAACTATGCGCTGTTTCCCCACATGACGGTGGCGGAGAACCTGGCGTTCGGACCGCGCATGATGCGGGTGCCCGCGGGCCAGATCGCAGAACGTATCCAGGAGTCTTTGACGCATGTGCGGCTGAGCCAGTACGCCGCGCGCTACCCGCATGAACTATCCGGCGGACAGCAGCAGCGCGTGGCGATCGCGCGGGCGTTGGCGATGCGGCCGTCGCTGCTGCTGCTGGACGAACCCATGTCCAATCTGGACCCGCGCCTGCGCGCCGAGATGCGGGTGGAACTGACGGCGCTGCTGAAGAGGCTGTGCGTGACCGCGGTGTCGGTGACGCACAGCCAGGACGAAGCCCTGGCCATGTCCGATCGCGTCATCGTCATGGCCGACGGCGGAATACGCCAGATCGGCACGCCGGGAGAGATCTACCTGCATCCCGTCGACCAGTTCGTCGCGGGATTCGTCGGCGCCGCCAACATCGTGGGTGCGGAGTACGTCGGTGTGCAGGGCGGCTTGCCCATGTTCAAGACCTGTTGGGGGCAGGCCATCCCGGTCCAGTCCGGCGCGGCGGATCTCGAACGGGCCTCCCTGCTGCTTATCCGGCCTGAAAGCATACGGGTGTTCCACGCCGGCGCCGCCGGCCGCAGCGCTTCGATCGAGGGCGATGGCGGACCCGTGTCCCAGGTATCCGGCCGGATCGTCCATCGCTGTTATATGGGTTCACATCTGGAGCTGCGCGTGGACGTGGGCGCCAGTGAACTCACGGCCAGGCCGCCGGTCGGCGCGGACGTGGATGATTTCCCTTTGGGAGAGACCGTCGTCCTGCAGTGGCCCTGCAATACCGTACAGGCGGTCCGCCCATGACGCCGCCCGGACATACCGCCGCGGCGGGCGCGCCGCCGCGCCAGGCCAGTGCGCCGGCAAAGGCGGGCAGGACTACCGCGCCATGGGCCCTGCGGGGATGGTTGCTGGTGCTGCCCGCGCTGGGAATATTCGCCGTATTCATCGCCGCCATCGCGGCGCTGCTGGGGTTCAGCCTGTACGCGCAAGGGACCATGGGCGGCGAGCTGACAGGCGGGCCGACCCTGCGCGTCTATGCGCAAGCGTTGTCGAATCCCTTGTACCTGGCCGCGATTTCCACCACGTTCCGCCTTTCGGCCATCGCCACGCTGGGCAGCCTGGTCCTGGGACTGCCGGTCGCGTACTGGATCGTGCGCAGCCCCAGCGCGCGGGTGCGCACGGCGCTGATCATGCTGGTGGCGATTCCCTTCATGACCAGCCTGATCGTGAGGCTGTATGCGCTGACCCTGGTGCTGGGGAACACCGGCCTGATCAACCGCCTGTTGCATGGCCTGGGGATCCTGCCGGAAAGCGACTTCCTGCCATTGATCCGCAACGAAGCCAGCGTGGCCATAGGATTGGTGTACTTCGTCCTGCCGTTCGTCATCTTTACGCTGGCGGCCGGCTTCCGCCGCTATGACCGCACGCTGGAGGAAGCCGCCCAGAACCTGGGCGCCGACGAGGTCACGACGTTCTTCCGCGTGACGCTGCCGCTGTTGATGCCGGGCATCGCGGCGGCCGGCACGCTTGCCTTCGTGCTGGCGGGCACGGCGTTCGCCACGCCCTTGCTGCTGGGCGGCGGCGCCGTCCGCATGATCGCCAATGCCATCTATGACCGCGCGATGTTTGGCGGCGGCATGCCCGTCGCGGCGGCGCTGAGCGCGCTGGCCCTGGTTTTCACCATGGCTTGCCTGTATGTCGCCGGGCGGCTGACAAGGAAACAACATGCGCAGACATCTTGATGGCATCCGCCGGTGCAGGCGTCCGGCAGGCTTTTGCGTGGTCTGGGCCCTGCGCGCCAGCGCGCTGCTATTGCTGCTGGTGCCGATTCTGCTGGTGGTCGTCTCGTCATTCGGCGCGCATGCGTACACCACGATCCCGCCTATCGAACTGTCGTTGCGCTGGTACGCGAATATCTTCGCCAGGGACGAGTTCACCTCCAGCTTTCTTGCCAGCCTGGCCATCGCGGCGATCGTCACGCCGGCCTCCGTGCTGACCGGAACGCTGGCGGCATATGGAATCTGGAAGTACCGGATGCGAATGGCGCCTGTGCTCGAACCGCTGCTGATGTCGCCCATCCTGCTGCCGCTGGTCGTGACGGGCCTGGCGCTGCTCGCCTTCATCAACCGCATCGGGCTGGATCCGGGCTACCTGGCCATCGCCCTGGGACACGTGATCATCACCTTTCCCTATAGCTTCCGCTCCGTGCTGGCGGCGCTGCGCCGCTACGACCGGCAAATGGACGACGCCGCGGCCAGCTTGCGCGCGCGCCCGTGGGATACCTTCCGGCATGTGACCTTGCCGCTGATACGGCCGGGTCTTTTCGCCGGCGCGCTGTTCGCCTTCGTCATGTCGTTCGACGACTTCGCGATGACGATATTCCTTATCGCGCCGGGCACCGGAACACTGCCCATCGCGATCTACCAATACATGGAATTCAACCTGGACCCGACCGTATCCGCGGTGTCGTCGCTGCTCATCCTGATGGCGATCGGTGGCGTGTTGCTGGTCGAGCGAACCATCGGAATGGAAAGATTCATCGGTACAAAGGCATAGTTGATTGGCATACCAATAAGGCATATAATTCGCCGTATCGGTGCACTGGGCAAGCGCTTCGGCGACATGCCGCTGGACAATCGCTCCAAGGCGGTCGCCGGCAACGCGATGAAGCTATTCAACATTGAGAGCTAAAGGGAACGACATGGCGAAGATCCTCGACTTCCTGGGGGGCACCCTGATCGATGGCACCGGTGGCCCGGCCATTGAAAACGGCAGTATGCGCGTCGTCGACGGCAGGGTGGCAGCGGTCTGGCAGGGCAACGCGCGCCCCGTCGCCGCCGAAGCTCCCGCGGACGAAGCGGTAGACACGCGGGGCGCCACCATCATGCCGGGGCTGATCGATACCCATTGCCATATTTCCTATGGCGAGGGCAGGGCGGCGGAGGAAGTCGATGTCTACGGCGGCGCCGAGTGGGCCGCCGTGCGCGCCGTGTGGAATGCCGGCAAGGTGCTGCAGAGTGGGGTGACGACCATCTGCGATCCGGGTTCCACCTGGAATGTGGCGGTGACCTGTCGCGATGCGATACTGAATGGCATGTATCCCGGCCCGCGGATCGCGGCCGGCGGCCGCCATATCAGCGCGGATGGCGGTTTCGCCGATTATTTTCCCAGCTGGCTCGGCATGCCCGTCTCTGCCGAAGGCGTTTTGTGCCACAACCGGGACGAGATGCGGCAAGAGGTACGGCGGCAGGTCAAGAACCGTGTCGACGTGGTGAAGATCAGCGGCGACAGCCAGGCGCAGGAATCCAACCTGGAAGCGGGGCCGTGCCTTACCAGGGACGAGATGTCGGCCATCGTGGACATGTCGCACCAGCTGGGCCGCAAGGTCACCATCCATGCGCGCTATGCCGCCACGGTCGCGATGGCGGCGCAGGCCGGCGTGGACTGGCTCATTCACGCTTCCTACATGAAAGCGGAAGATGTCGGCATGGTGCGCGACCTGGGCATTCCCATTTGTCCGACCATGACGTTCACCGCCAACATCGTGCAGCACGGCAAGGATGTGGGGGTGGATCCCAACTATATCGAGCACAAGCGCCGAGAGCTGGATGCCCTGGTCAGGATCCACACCAGGTGCATCGAAGCGGGCATCCCGATGATGATGGGGTCCGAAGCTGGCTTCGCGGTCACCCCTTACGGCGAATGGCACACGCGCGAAATGGAGTTGATGGTCGAGTTGCTCGGCATGCGCCCGATGGACGCCATTGTTGCCGCCACGGCCAACAACGCCAGGGCGCTGGGGTGGGACGATCAGGTCGGCGCGCTGGCGCCGGGGCGGTGGGCCGATTTCCTGATTGTCGACGGAGATCCCCTGATCAATATAGGCGTACTCGCGGACCGCAAGCGCATCCGCGCGATCTATAAAGGAGGCGAGCTGGTGCAGCGCCATGCGTCGCCCCCGGAACGCCGGCGCATGGCGCACGAACGCGGATTTGCGGTGTCGACGGCGATGTTGCGGCGCGCTGCCTGACCGCCGCCGATCGCCATCCCCGCGGCCGCGAGGGTCGCGGGTGTTTCATTCCAGCGGAAGCCGCGACTCTCCGGTACGCCGCTTGTCGATGTTCCAGCCATTGGAGCCTGTCATGTCGAAGCCTGTGTCGTACCCCCCGCCATACCCCCCATCGCGTCCTGTGTCGCCGTTGTCCTGTATCAAGCGGGGCACATCGAAGTTGCTGGCCGCCGCGCTGTTCGCGTTTTATGGCGCTGCCGCGCACGCGGAAAAGCCCTTGCGCATCGTTGTTCCTTTTTCGGCGGGCTCCACCATAGATTCCCTGGCGCGATTGGTGGCCGCCACCTTGCCCGAGGTCTCCGACTACAAGGCAGTATTCGTGGAAAATCGCTCCGGCGCCGCGGGGATCATCGGCACCACGACGGTAGTGCGAGCCCACCCGGACGGCTACACCATACTGCTGCAGGCCAATGGCTTGACCACGACGCCGGCGGTCAGGGACGACCTGCCTTTCGATACCTTGAAGGACCTGGCGCCCATTATCCTGGTCGGCACCACGCCGTATGCCTTCATTGCCCCCGCGGGTTCGCCGGCGGGATCCATGGGCGAACTGTTCGACCAGGCGCGCAAGTCCGGACGGAAGATCAGCTTCGGGACCAGCGGCCTGGGCAGCCAAAGCCAGTTCGTCCTGGTGCAGTTGGCCAAGCGCGCCCACGTCGAGTTCCTGGAGGTGCCTTTCAGGGGGCAGGCGGAGATCATGCTGGGCGTCATGGGCGACCAGGTGCAACTGGGCATGATGAATCTGCCTTCGGCATTGCAGCAGATGCAGGATAAGCGGATCAAGCTGCTCGCCACCATTACCAAGGCCCGTACCGCGATGACGCCCGCCGTGCCCACCCTGGGCGAATCCGGACTGGGCGAGCTGGAGGAGTCGGCCTGGTACGGGTTTCTTGCGCCCGCCAATACGCCTCCGTCGATCGTCGCTGCCTTGAACAAGGGCATCGCGGCGACGCTGCGCCGGCCGGAAGCCCAGGCAAAACTCACGGAGATGGGCATCGATGTGGTGGCCAGCACGCCCGACGCCTTCGCCGCCAAGCTCAAGCAGGAAACTTCGCGCTATCGCGCGATCGCGGACGAACAGAATCTGCGCGCCCGCCAGCCATAACGCGGCGCCCCCACGCCGGGGGCGCCTTTTCCCGCCTATTTGATCTGGCCTTCCAGCGCCGACGGCCATATGCGCCGGTACAGCCGCGTCAGGATTTCGCCGCACGTCGCGGCTTCGTCGCGGCCGACGGTGGTATGGAACACAGGTTCGACCGCGCCTGCCTCGCCTTGCAGCACCGGCGCGACCACATGGTCGTAGTCCGGATTCAGGAAGAACGGTATGGAATAGCGATCCTTGCCGAACTTGTTGATGACCCGGTGCGGCGTAGCCCGGAACAGGCCGTTGGTCCAGACCTTCATCATTTCGCCCAGGTTGATCACGAAGCTGCCGGGAACGGGCGGCACCGGAATCCAGTCGCCGTCCGGACCCATGATTTCCAGCCCGCCGGTCTGGTCCTGGGCCAACAGCGTGAACGCGCCGTTATCGGTGTGCGGCCGGGTGCCGTAGATGTCGGCCGGATCCGCGGGCTGCTGCGGCGGGTAGTGGATCAGGCGCAGCAGCGACATCGGGTGTGCGAAATAACGCACGAACGTGTCCTCGGGCAGGTCCAGGCCCAGCGCGGCCAGCCGCATCATCTGTTTTGCCAGCCCGGTGACCTCGGCGACATAGGCCAGTGCCGCGGGCCGCAGGCCGGGTAATGCCGCCGGCCAGATATTCCGGCCATGCAGGGGCTTGTTCGCGAGCAGCCCGGGGTCGTCGTCGGCATGTTCCTGCCAGATGTGGAAGCTTTCCAGCATATTCCCCTTCATTTCGGCGTCGTTGCCCAGCATTCTTATGGGCAGATAGCCGCGCCAGTGCGGGTTGCCCGTCATGGACAGGGCGGCTTTCTCGTGTTCGGGCAGCGCGAAGAAGCGTTTGGCCTGGTCGAACATGCCGTCTATCTTCGCCACATCCACGCCGTGGTTGACGATGTAGAAAAAGCCGACGGTTCGACAGAGCTCCGCCAGATCGCGCCCGAGCCGGCGGCGGACTTCGATGTCAGGATGCCGCAGGCCGGCCAGATCCAGCAGCGGGATGCGTGTGCCTTCGGTCGCCGCGGAAAGTGTCGTAGTCATCGTGCTGTTCCTCTTGTACTTGCTTTCGGTTGATGGGAATCGAGCCGTTGCGCATAACGGGCGCGCGCTACCTGTGTTCCAGCAAGAAGTCGTGGGCGCGCGCGGTGAACGGTTCGGCATGGAAATTCAATAAGCGATGCGGACGGTCGGGAAAGATCTCCAGGCGCGAACCCGCGATCGCCGCGTGCATGCGCTTCGCATAGTGGGGCGGCATGACATGGTCCGCCGAGCCCGCGGCGATCCAGGTCGGCGTCTCTATAGTGCCGATGCGGTCGGCGACGTCGTGCGAAAGGATCGCCCGATAGTGCCCGATCAGGCCGCGTGTCGCGCGCGGATCGTCCTGCGCTCCGCGCGCCACCCGGCGGGCGATCTCCTGCCGTACGCTCGCTTCGTTGGCGTTGACGTAGGCCTCGCCAAAGGCGGAATAGGCGCTGAACAGCGCCCAGATCTCTGGCGTGGTTTCTTCCAATACCTTGATCAGCAGATCGTAGCGCAGCCGCAGGTAAGGGTCCGGCCTATCGTAGCTGGCGTACAGGGACAGCGACTTGAAGCGCTCCGGCGCCGCCAGCACGCATTCCAGCGCGATGGCGCCCCCCAGCGAATAGCCGCCTATGTGGCATGCGCGGATGTCCAGCGCATCCAGCAGCGCGAGGGCATCCCACGCCATTTCCTTGATGGTGTAGCCATCATCCGGAATATCGCTCTGCCCGACGCCACGCATGTCGTAGACGATGCATTGGAAGTCCCGGGCGAATAGCGGCAACTGTTCGTCGAAGGTCTTGTGATCCATGCCGTTGCCGGCAATCAGGAGCAGGGGGGGGCCTTCTCCCACGCAGCGGAAGAAGGTTCGTATACCGTTGGCCGTGATGAATGGCATGCTCGATCCGTATGTGTAGTTGGCGAAATGGCCTGGGACGACCCGGCGGTTCAGCGTAGCGTCATGGGCGCGATCTGCCGGTCCCACTGGTCCTGCCACGCCGCGCGATTCGCGATGACCGCACGTTCGTCGAAGCGGATCAGTTTCTTGAAGGCCTCGTCCGACACCGTGTACCTGGCATGCTCCGGGGTCAGCTTGGCATCGCGGTTGACCGGCGTGATCTTAAGGTCCCGCGTGACGTTGCCGATGATGTCCGCGCGCAGGAAGAAGTCCATGAACCGGGTGGCGGCCTGGGCGTGCGGGGCGTTCTTCACCAGCGCGATCACATCCATGCCCGCGGGCGCGCCCTCGCAGGGGATGACGAAGCTGGCCTTGACCCCTTCGTCGATAAGCTTGTACGCGGCGCTCGATACCATGGGGACGGCCCAGACTTCACCCTGCGCCAGCAGCCGCTGTTGGCTGGCGGAATCGTCCGACACCGCCAGCAGGTTGTGGCCCATCTGCTTGATCAGGTTCAGGCCGGGCGTCACATCCTGCTCGTTGCCGCCGGCCATGCGGTTACTCATCAACAGGAACAGGCCGTTCATATAGCGCGGCGATGAAACGCCGACCTTGTTCGCCAGGTCCGGCCGCCACAAGTCCTTCCAACAGGTGATGGGCTGCCGCACTTTGTCGGTGCGGTAAATAATGCCGTAGGGGTAAACCCATATACCGGCGAACATCACCTTGCCTTGGGCGTCGCGCGGCGCGCCGAAAGCCGGCAGGCCGGCAAGCGCGGATACCCGCGCCGGATCGACCGGCGCCAGCAGGCCATCGTCGTAAGCGGTAATCGCATCCTGCGACGTCGCCATCACCAGATCGATTTTCGGGCTGGCCCGCTGCGCCGCGATCATCTGGATATTCACCAGGGATACGCCCGACACGACGCGCACCTTGATGCCCGTCGCTTTCTCGAAGGGCGCTATCGCCTGTTCGGCGATGGCCTTGCCCCATGTTCCGCCCCATGTCGCCAGGACGACTTCTTCAGCGCGCGCGGTGCCGGCGCCCGGGATTGCAGTGGCGATGGCCAGCGCCGCTGCCGCCATCAAACGATGCGGTTTCATATCGGTACCCCTTGGGTCGTTGACAAATGTGCATCAAAGGCATGTATTATTGGCATGCCAATACGATATACTTTAATTCATGCCCCCGCAACATTCCTGGTTTTCATCATGAGTACAGAGATCTCTCCGCGCGCGCCGTCCACGGTCGCCGGCACCACGGCCGGCGCTGACGGCGCCCTGGCGGCGGGCTTCCACGCCGTCGTCGCCGCCCGCCGGTCCATCTACGCCTACGAACAGACGCCGGTCCCCAGGCGCCTGGTCGAAGCGTCCATCGCCGACGCTATCCAGGCGCCCAATCACCATCGAACCGAACCGTGGCGCTTTTACGTGTTTGCCGGAGAGGGCCGGGCCCGTCTGGGGGCTGCCTACGAGGCCGCCGCGCTCAGGGTCAACCGCGACGTGGCGAGGGCGATCCAGCGCGCCTATGACGCGCCTGTCATGGTGGTGGCCGCCTGCGTGCCGGCGGTGGGGAATCCAAAAGTCAGCGAAGCCGAAGAGCGTTTCGCCGTGGCCGCCGCCGTACAGACGATGCTGCTGTCCCTTGCCGCGGCAGGCGTGGACACGCTGCTGACCACCGGCGAACTGGCGGAATCGCCGGAAGTACGCGCGCTGGTCGGCCTGCAGGAGCCGAACGCCATATTGATGGGTGTCATCAACGTCGGCTATCGCAGCCGGGAGCGGCCGGCGCGGCCCCGTCCCCCCATGGACCCCGCGGCGTTCACGACATGGTGCGAGGCGGCATGAGCCAACAGGAAAGCCGGCAGGTCCCCATGGACGGCGGCTGGATCATGGCGGGGGGGAGGGTCCCCAGGGCCTCCCGCGCGGTATGCGTTCATCTCAAAGGAGTAGGTAGGTATGAAGCTCGCCACATTTGCACTGAAGACCGATCCGGGACACGCCCGGGTCGGCGTACTCGCCGGGACAGGCATGCTGGACGTCGGGCGGGCGTCGCGCGCCGGCATGATGCCGACGGGCGTCGAGATCGAATCGATGAAGCAATTGCTGACGCTGGGCGAACAGGGCCTGGGCGCGGTGGGCGAGTTGTCGCGCGCCGCGGCCGGCGCCGACGCCGCGCGCTTTGCCGGCATGCTTTACGGCATGGGCGACATCGATCTGCTGCCGCCCATCCCCGATGCCGAGAAGTTCCTGTGTGTCGGAAAGAACTACAGGACACACCTGTCGGAATTGCAGCGCACCGGTCTTATCAAGGAAATGCCCACAGAGCCGACCGGCTTCATCAAGCTGAACAGCTGCCTGGTGGGCCACGACGCGGAGGTCGCGCGACCCGCCACGGTGACGCACCTGGACTACGAGCCGGAGCTCGTGTTCGTGATCGGCAAGCCCGGCTTCAATGTCGGACGCGAGAACGCGCTGGACTACGTGGCGGGCATCACCATCCTGAACGATCTGACCTGCCGCGAAACGCAGAAGCGCGAAGTGACGTCGGGAACGAAGTTCTGGACCTCGAAGAACGCCCCTGGCTTCGGCCCGCTGGGGCCCTACATCATCACCATGGACGAAGTCGGCGATCCCTACGACTTGTGGGTGACCTGCAGCGTCAACGGCGAGACGCGCATGCGCGTCAATACCTCGGAACAGATATGGAAGCTGCCCGACATCATCGCGCACTTCTCCCGGCTTATGCCCCTGAAACCGGGTGACATGTTCTCCACCGGCGCGCCCGGCGGCGTCGCCGTGGGCAAACCCAACGCGGCCGCGCTCTTCCTGAAACCGGGAGACGTCGTCGAATGCGCTTTCGAAAAACCGGCGATGGTGCTGCGCACCCATATCGTCGCTCCTCAATGAAACCGGAGTCATGCATGACCACCATTACACGCGGCGATCCCGCCAATCTGGCCAACGTACGCAGGACCGTCTACCACCACTACATACGCGTGGACAATCCGGGATCGCTGATCTTCCTGTCCGGCCAGCTGTCGCGCGATGCGGATGGCAAGCTGGTCGGACCGGGCGATATGGTCGAACAGACACGCCAATGCATACGCAATATGCGCAGTGTGCTGGAGGCCGCGGGCGGAACGCTGGAGGACATCGTCTCCATCGTGGTCTACACCACGGACGTGCGGCAGTTCAAGGAAATCGTTTCGGCGCGCACGGAATTCTTCACCGCCAAGCTGCCGACCAGCACCATCGTGGAAGTCAATCATCTGGCCGATCCCGGCCTGCTGATCGAGTTCCAGGCCATCGCCGCGCTGTAGCACGCCATGCTTCGCTACATCGCCCTGCGCCTGGCGCTCGCGCTGCCGGTAATCGCCGCCGTGCTGACCCTCGTCTTCTTCCTGACCCGGGTAGTGCCCGGCGATCCGCTCACCGCGCTCGTCGGCGATTTCCCGGCACCGCCCGAGTACCTGGCCAAGGTACGCCAGTCCCTGGGACTGGACCAGCCGCTGCCGCGACAGTTCGTCCTGTACGTGCTAAGCCTGGCGCGGGGCGATATCGGCTATTCGCTGGCCAACCAGCAGCCGGTGCTGACGCTGGTGCTTGACCGGGCAGGCAACACGCTGCTGCTGATGATCCCGGCCTTGCTGCTGGCGTCGCTGATGGGCGTCCTGATGGGTTTGTGGTCGGCCGCGGCGCGCAGGCGCGGTGTGGACACTTTGATTACCTCGGTCGGATTGCTGGGCTATTCGGTGCCCGCCTTCTGGCTGGGGCAGATTCTTATCCTCGTCTTTGCGGTCGACCTGAAGTGGCTGCCGGCGCAGGGCATGCACAGCGTGCGTTCCACATTGACCGGGGCGCCGCTCGCGCTGGACGTCATGCGCCACTGGATATTGCCGGGTGTGGCGGTCACCTTGTTCTACTGCGCGGTCGTCGCCAGGGTGGGGCGCGCCAGCGTGCTGGAGGCGATACACCAGGATTTCGTGACGACGGCCAAGGCCAAGGGCGCCAGTGACCGGCGCGTCCTGTGGCGCCATGTGCTGCCGAATGCATTGATGCCCATCATCAGCGTGATTGGCTACAACTTCGGCAACGCGATCACCGGCACCATTCTGGTGGAGGCGGTGTTCGCCTGGCCCGGCCTGGGCGGGCTTTTCGTATCCGCGATCGCGCAACGCGATTACCCGGTCCTGCAAGGCGTTTTCCTCGCGGCCGCCGTCACCGTGATCGTGGCCAACCTGATCACCGATCTCCTGTATGCCTATGTCGATCCAAGAGTCCGCCATGAACATTACGGCAGGTAAGGCCACGCGCTCGCGCGCCTGGATACAGCTGCGCCAGGACAAGGCGGCATGGCTGGGCCTTGCGGCCATGGCCCTGCTGGCCTTCGTCGCTATCGTCGGACCGCTGTTGCTGAGCGGCGGCGATGCGTTCGAGATTTCCATGGATCTGCTGGCGCCGCCGTCCTGGAGCCATTTCATGGGGACGGACGATATGGGCCGCAGCACGTTCAACCAGCTGGTATGGGGCACCCGGACTTCCTTGATGGTGGGGTTGGCGAGTGCGATGTCCACAACCGTCATCGGCATCGCCGTGGGCGCCCTGGCGGGCTATTTCGGCGGATGGTTCGACATGGTGACCATGCGCGTGGCCGAGATTTTCCAGGTTATGCCCAAGTTCGTGCTCGCCGCCGTCGTCGTGGCCATGGCGGGGCCGGGGCTGGCCCACGTCATCCTGGTCATCGCCGTCCTGTCCTGGCCGCAGCCCGCCAGGCTGGTGCGCGGCGAGGTCATGCGGATCAAGGGACTGGAATACGTGCAGGCGGCGATCTGCCTGGGCGAGTCCAGGCTGCGGATCCTGTGGCGCGAAGTGCTGCCCAATGCCGTGGCGCCGGTCCTGGCGCTGGGGACCCTGGTGATAGGCCAGGCCATCCTGCTGGAGGCCGGCCTGTCGTTCTTCGGCTTGACGACCCCGGAAACGCCGAGCTGGGGCGGCATGCTCAACGTCGGGCAGCGCTTCTTCCACCAGGCGTGGTGGCTGTCGGTGTTCCCGGGGGCGGCGATTGTCGCCACCGTGCTGATCTTCAATATTCTGGGCGATTCGGTCAGCGCGGCCTTCAATCCCCGCGGAGGGACCACGCTTTGACGATACGGACAGAGGCCGGCGCGCCGTTGATCGATATCGGCGGACTGCGCGTGACGTATCGCGCAGGCGGCAGGATGCAGACCGCGGTGGACGGTGTGTCGTTGACGATAGAGGACGGGCAGTCCGTCGGCATCGTGGGCGAATCCGGATCCGGCAAGTCGACGCTCGCGCGGGCCTTGCTGGGCCTGCTGCCGCGCCAGAGCGCCGAGATCGCGGCCGGCCACATACGCGTGGCCGGCCGCGAGACGGCTCCCGGGCAGTTGCGGGCTTTACGCGGCACGATGGCCGCCATGGTCTTCCAGGATCCGCTCAGCTACCTGAATCCGCTGATGACGGCGGGCGACCAGATCGCGGAAGCCGTGCGCCTGCACGACAAAGGCGCCTCGATCGCTGAACGCGTGGTGGAGCTGCTGCGGCAGGTGCAATTGACCGCCGATGCGCGCGGCCAGTATCCGCACGAGCTGTCGGGGGGCATGCGGCAGCGCGTCCTGCTGGCCATCGCGCTGGCCTGCCGGCCACGGCTTTTGATAGCCGATGAACCGACGACCGCGCTGGACGTGACCACGCAGCGCGAAATCCTGACGCTGATACAGCGGCTGCGCGCCGAGACCGGCATGGCCTTGCTGCTGATCTCCCACGATCTTGGCGTGGTGTCTACGCTGTGCGACCGCATCCATGTGATGTTGCAAGGGCAGGTCGTGGAAAGCGGCACCGTCGGCAGCATCTTTACCGCGCCGCAGGCCGCTTATACGCGCCAACTGCTCGCCGCCGCCATCGGTTTGCGCGACGAGCGGGGCAGGTTCCTGACCCTGTCCGCGCCGAGCGAACCGCCGGCACCCGCGTGGAATGAAATTGCCGCCCCGGACCAGGATAAGGTCGCGGCGTCAGCCTGCGCCGATGCTGGCGCCTCACCCGGCGGCGATCCTGCGGCGCCGGGCGGCACGGCGTCGGCACACGCCGCGGCGCCGGTGCTGGAACTGCGCGACATCGAAAAGACCTTCCGCATGCGCGGCGGCCGCGGCTTTCGCGCCGTGGCCCGCGTAAGCCTGATGGTGCGCCCGGGCGAAACCCTGGCCCTGGTCGGCGAAAGCGGCTCGGGAAAATCGACGCTGTCCCGTGTGGCCCTGGGCCTGCTCGAACCCGACCGGGGCACGGTGCTGCTGCATGGACGAGACCTGCACCGGCTGGACCCCATTGCGTTGCGGACCGCGCGCGTGGACATGCAGCCGGTGTTCCAGGACGCATCGGCCGCATTCAACCCGCGCCGCACGATCGGGCAGGCCCTGGCCCAGGCGCTGCGCCTGGCGGCCCGGCGCGTCGGACCGGCGGCGGACCGCCCGGAACGGGCATCCATCAAACTGCTCGAGGAAGTCGGGCTGGTGCCAGGCGCCCAATTCCTGCATCGCTATCCCCATGAGCTCAGCGGCGGGCAGCGGCAGAGGCTGTCCATCGCGCGGGCGCTGGCAGCGCGGCCGGCCTTGATCATCGCGGACGAACCCCTTTCCGGCGCCGATGTATCGATACGAGGGCAGATCCTGAATCTGCTGCAGGATCTGCAGGCCGAGCGCGGCCTCGCCTACCTGTTCGTCACGCACGACATCTCGCTCGCCCGCGTGTTCGCACACCGCGTGGCGGTGATGTACCGCGGCGAGATCGTCGAGCATGGCCCGGCAGCGCGCGTATTGGAGCATCCCGGCCACGCCTACACGCAACGCTTGGTGCTTGCCACTCCCAGGATCGGACCGGACGCACATCGGGAGGGCGGGTGTCCGCCCCCCGAGAACGCGTCTCCCGTCCGGTCCGGACAGACTGTACTGGCCTGTTGACTGTCGATAGGCCCGTGATTCGACGCAGGAGCAATGATGACGACGATGATGCGCGATAAAGCCAGGGCGGCGTATGCCGCCGCCTGTGCCAGCCTGGCTTTGCTGGCCGCGACCGGCCCGCTGGTGCCCGTGGCGGCCCAGACGCCGCAGAAAGGCGGCACGGCCGTATTCGTGATGAGCAGCGATCCGACGATGACCAATCCGGTGCTGACCACCGCCTTCGACGTCGGGCAGATAGGCTGCGCCATTTACCAGGGGCTGACGACGCTGGCGCCGGACGGTACCGTGCGGCCCTTGCTGGCGAAATCCTGGCAGGTATCGGAAGACGGGCGAACCTACTCGTTCGAACTGAACGCCGCGCGATGGCAGGACGGACAGCCCTTCACGTCGGCCGACGTGAAGTATTCGCTGCTGGAAGTCAGCAGCAAATACAGCGCGGTGTTCAGCGCGGCGGCGCATTCCATCGACACCATCGACACGCCCGCGGCGGATAGGGTGGTCATACACCTGAAGCAGCCTTTCGGTCCGTTGCTGATCTCGCTGTCCTGTACGCACGGCGGCGCCATCCTGCCCCGGCATCTGTTCGCCGGCACCGACGTTCCGTCCGACAAGGCCTCCACTACCGAGCCGGTCGGTACCGGCGCTTTCAAGCTGGCGTCGTGGACGCGGGGGGATAACATCCGCCTGGTCCGCAATCCGGACTACTGGGAAGCGGGCAAGCCCTACCTGGACGAGGTGATCGGCAAGATCATTCCGCAGGCGGCGGCGCGTTCGCAGGCGCTGCTGGCGGGCGGGGTCGACATGGTCTCCTATTTCGCTTTCCCGGTGACGGACTACGGCCTGGTGCGGGGCCGCCCCGAATTCAGGTTGACGCGGTCTCCCGTCGGTCCTTCGCAGGACATGATGTTCCTGAACACCAAACATGCGCCGCTGAACGACAAGCGCGTGCGGCAGGCCCTGTACATCGCATTGAACCGGGAGTTCATCCTGAAATCGGCGTTCCGCGGGGTGGGAGAGGTGCCGCGGAGTCCCTTCGGCCAGGGTAGCTGGTTCGCCAGCAACACCATCGACTACCGGACCCTGTACGCCTACGATCCGAAGCGCGCGAACGCAATGCTGGACGAGGCGGGCGTGCCCCGCGGGGCCAACGGCTTCCGGTTCGGCCTGCGCTACACATACAACGCGGACGACGCCGAGGCGGCGTCGCTGGGCATCGCGATACAAAGCATGTGGCGGGCCGTGGGCGTCCAGGTGACATTGGAGCCCCTGGAGCGGATATCCGCCGTGAAACGGGTCTACCAGGACGGTACCTTCGACGTCTTTACGATCGCCTATACGAGTTATTTCGATCCGGCACTGGGCCTGGCGCGCGCGTGGTCGTCCACCACGATGGGCAAGCCCTTCGGCAATCCCACCGGGTACTCCGATCCGCGGGTGGATGCGCTGCTGCGGCAGGCCGCCAACCTTACCGACCAGGCGCAGCGCGCGCAGGTGTACGAGTCGGTCCAGAAGATACTCGCCGACGAGCTGCCCGTCTTCGATCTGCGCGACAAGGTGTCCTTCGACGCCAGCACCGCGGCGCTGCATGGCATGGAAGGCGAGTCGCATTTGCCGACATGGCGCGACGCGTGGCTGCAGAAGTAGCGCGCGGCGGGGTACGCATTCAACCGGTGGCCGGCGCTGATGCAGCCAAGGCCGCACAACCACAGAGGTCTTTATGGAAATTCTCCGGGAAACGCTGACGGGACCTGGCGTATGGAAAGGTTCGGATTTTGCCTCCAAGAGCGACGTGACCGTCGTTCTTAACGACGCGCAATTGACGGAGCTGGGCGCGGCGGTGCGCGGAGCGCTGCAGGCCGGCTACACATTGGAGACGCTGGAGCGCGAACATTTCCCGCTGCCCAAAACGGAAGCCCTGCTGCGCGGCGTGTACGAGAACATGCGATCGGGCCAGGGCATCGTCATCATCAAGGGTATCGACGTCAGCCTCTACAGCCAGCAAGAGCTGGAAATGATCTATTGGGGTATCGGCACCTATCTGGGCACCGGTGTGTCCCAGAGCGTCCTGGGCGACCGGCTGGGTCACGTGAAGGACTTCACCGCCACCGACGCGCACGCGCGCGCCTACCGGAACAAGCAGGAGCTGACGCCGCATACCGACTCGTCGGATATCGTCGGACTGATGTGCCTGCGTACCGCACAGTCGGGCGGCATGTCGATCGCCACCAGCGCGCTGGCCGTGCACAATGAGCTGGTCGCCCGCTATCCGCAATTCCTGGAGCCCCTGTACGAGGGTTTCCACTATCACCGTCGCGGCGAGCAATTGCCGGGCGAAGGCTCCGTCACCCCCTATCGCGTGCCGGTGTACTGCTGGCGCGAAGGGCAGCTCAGCTGCCGCTATGTGCGGTCCTACATCGAGACCGCGGCCAAGGAGAGCAAGCAACCCTTGACCGAGCTGCAGACCCAGGCGCTGAACTGCGTGGAAAGGTTGACCTACGAACTGGCGTTCGAGTTCTATCTGGACCCGGGCGAGATTTACCTGATCAACAACTACACCGTGCTGCACGCCCGCACGGCGTTCGAGGACTGGCAGGAGCCGGAGCGCAAGCGCCATCTGCTGCGGCTGTGGCTGGCCGCGGCGGAATGGCGCGCGGTCGACAGCAGCTTCGTGGCGGCGCGCGGCGGCATCGCGGCCCAGGCCGGCAAGTTGCCCTCGTACCAGGGAAGCTTCGGATCCGGCCGGATCGCCACCGCGCCGCGCTGAGCGTTGCCCGGCACGGCGGCGATCTTCAGGAAGCCAGGTCCGCCGCCGTCCAACCCGCCGTTTGCCAATCGGGAAACGCGTATCGGCGGCCGGAAGCATGCAGGATGCCGCCGCGCAGGGTGCCGGGCGTCGTGGCGCCGTAGAAAGACGCGAACGCTTCCGGCAGGCGGCGGCTGTCCGGCACCGCCAGCCACAGCCGCAGAAGCGTGCGCTTGCGTTCGTCCTCGGCGTGATCCTGGTAGTCGGTGCGCGAGTGGTAGATCACGTGGTTGTTGAAGAACTGCAGATCGCCGCGACGCAGCTCCACGGTCAGGCTGTGCTGGTCGGCCAGCCGGGCGACGGCCTCGACCGCCTCTTGCTGCGCTTCGGTCAGGCGGGGGACACCGTCCAGTTTCTGCGCGCTTTCGATATGCGACTGCGAGAAGACACTGGTGAATTCATTGCCTTCGCCGGAGAAGATCGGCCTCGTATACCAGGCCTGTTCTCCGGTCACGGCTTCTCCCTGGCGGCTGAAGTGGAAGTCCTGGCGCAGCACCGCCAGCAGGTCAGGCCGGCTGCGCAGCAGCTCGTTGTGCAGCGCCGGCGAACTGGCGATACGGCTGTGTCCGCCCGACACAGGCTCACGGATGCACATGAGCCCCAGTACGTCGCACTGGTCCGTATGAAAGCGCAAGGGGCCGGCGGCGCGGTAGGCGCGTGAAGTCGACTGCCCCATCTTTTCGCCTACGTCCTTGACCTCCGCCAGGAGTTCGCCGCGCGCGCTCTGGCACAGCGGCACGCCCAGCTGCATTCCGATGCCCCAGAAGAGCAGCTTGCAGTCGGCGTCGGACAGGTCGTCCAGGGGAAGCCCGCGCAGCATCATGAAGCCGCGTCCGCGCTCCAGCTGGCGCCGCACCGCCCGGAACCGGGCCTGCAGGCCCGGGACGTCGAAGTCGTGGCGCCGCACTTCCTGGAAATCGGCGGATCGCGCCTTGGCCTTGGCCAGGGCGGAAAGCAATTCCTTGGTCTCCGCCGCGGAAAAGTGCTCGATCCAGTCGGTTTGCGATGCCAGTTGCGGGCCGAGCCATACATGGGCGCCGGCGGCCGGCGTGAAGGCGGGCGGCGCCGCCGGGTGGGACACCGCGTGCGCGGCGGGATGGGTGGTGGCTGCGGTCGTCATGGAATGCCTCTTCCTGGATGCGTGATGGCGATACCAGAAGAATATCCATCATTGGCATACCAATCAAGGCATTTATGGCGGCCGCCGGCTTGCCCGGCCCGTTCGCCTGTTTTTACTTGCCCACCATGGCCGCGCTGTTCCAGGCCGGCGCCTGCAGGCGGTTCTGGTAAGTGGTGATGGCGGCGTCGATCTGCTGCACGACCAGCTTCTGGAATCGCTTGGTGTCCTTTGCCCGCAAGGCTTCCACCATCTCGTTGTGGATGTCCAGCGTCGCGGCGGCCCGGTTGAAGTCCTGCCAATGGTAGTGGCGTACGACATAGGCCTTGTCGCGCAGCATGATGAGGATCATCGCCAGCCAGCGATTGCGGGTGGCTTCCATCAGGGTGGCGTGGAAATCGGCGCGTATCTCGAGCATCTTCACCAGATCGCGCTTGGCCAGCGCCGCGCCGAACTTCT
Organism: Bordetella sp.; assembly: GCF_057362025.1. Taxonomy (NCBI): domain Bacteria; kingdom Pseudomonadati; phylum Pseudomonadota; class Betaproteobacteria; order Burkholderiales; family Alcaligenaceae; genus Bordetella; species Bordetella sp. Next base: position 55,822 of record NZ_JBMQQZ010000066.1, read on the forward strand.
TGTTGATCTGCGCCAGCTTGTCGATTTCCTTGGGCGTGATGTTCTTCATGACCTCCAGCGCGGCGGCGCCTTCCAGCTTGACGCGCAGCTCATACAGCTTCTGCAGATCTTCGCCGCCGATCTCCATGACCACCGCAACGCCTTTCGGGCCGGACTCGACAAACCCGCGTTCGAACAGGCGCTTGGTGGCTTCGCGAACCGGGGTGCGGCTGACGCCGTAGCGGGCGACCAGATCTCTTTCAGAGAGATGTTCGCGCGGGCGTATGGCGCCGGCGAGGATGTCGGACACGATGCCGTTGAAAACACGGTCTGCTTCTGTAGATTTGCTCACGATGTTCTTTATTGCTGAGGAGTTGGGTACCCGCCCGGGGCGGAAATGCAAATTCATGAACCGGCCGCGCGGGGTTCCGCGTGGCTTTGCGTTTCGCCCTATTGACAAAGCGAAGCGCGCGCTACACAATTTATTGGCATACCAATGAGATGTACCAATAAACGTGGGCGAGGCCGTTTCCGGTTCGAGCATGCAGATTATCCGCGCGCGATCATGACCGGCTCATGGCAGCACGCGTGTACGCTCGGAATGCCGTTGCAGTGTACCAATATTTAGGCCCACGGATGATGGGCTGGACCTGCCGCGTCGCGCCTGCGATGACCTGGATCAAATGAAGGCAAGGGGAATTGAAATGGAAACCTGTAGCAGACGAATCATGTGCGCGGCGCTCCTGGTCGCCAGCCTGTGGACGGCGCCCTGGGCAACGGCGCGTGCCGAGCGCTATCCGGAGCGGCCGGTGATGGTCGTGAATCCTTTTCCCGCCGGCGGGTCCCTGGATAACCTCCTGCGCCTGCTTGCGCAGAAAGTAACGGACTCCATGGGCCAGCCGATGCTGGTGGAAAACCGGCCCGGCGCGTCCAGCATCATCGGCAGCGGTTTTGTCGCACGGGCCAAGCCCGACGGTTATACCTTGTTGGCGCAATCGACCAACTTCACCATCGCGCAGGCGGTCGGCGTCGAACTTCCGTACGACACCGAGAAGAGCTTCGAGCCGGTGACGCTGCTGGCGGCGATACCCCAGGTACTGGCGGTGCCGGCCACCTCGGCCGCGCGCAGCGTGAAAGAACTGGTCGATCAGGCGAAGGGCCATCCCGGGTCGGTTACCTACGGCACATTGGGACCGGGCACCGGCGGCCATATGACCGGAGAAGCATTCCAGCGATCGGCCGGAATCACCTTGAGCCAGATACCGTTCAGGGGCTCCTCGCAGACCTTGCAGGCCCTGGCGGGAGGACACATCGGGATGGCCTTCGGCAACCTGCCGGAAATCCTGGAGTACGAGAAGGGCGGACTCGTGCGGCCCCTGGCCATCGCCACCGAGAAGCGCTCCGCGCTGGCTCCCAATCTGCCGACCATGGCGGAGGCCGGCTATCCGGGGGTGATATCGGAACCGTGGTACGGAATCCTGGCGCCCGCCGGTACGCCGGCCGCCATCGTCGATCGCTTGCAGGTGGAGTTCGCCAAGGCCTTGCGTCAGCCGGACGTCGCGCAACGCCTGCGCGAGCTTGGCATCAGGACGATCGCCAGCACGCCGCAGGAATTCAGGCAATACATCTCCGGGGAAATCCGGCAGTACGGGAAGTTGGCCAAAGAGGCCAATATCAGTTTGAAATGACCCAGGGCGGGCGCGCTCGCGCCTGACCCGTCAGGAGCAGGAAATGCAGGGAAGCTGCCTTTGCGGCACCGTTGTTTTCGAGGTTATGGCCGGATATCACCTGTCGGCGCGCCGCAGCAGCGCGCGTGCCGTGAATGGCTACGCACCCGATCTGGCCGAACGCGTCGCGGCGCAGCCGGACTGGTTCCGTGTGGTCAAGGGTGCCGCTTCGTTGAAGATGGGCCCGACCGCAGCCGGCGGCGACCGGTTGATGTGCGAGCAGTGCGAAACGATATTGCTCTAGCGGGTTTTCCGAACTCCACGATGGTGCCCAATATGCATACAAGGCGTCAGTTCATGATTGCCGGCCTGTCCGTGGCCGCCGCGGGCCTTGCCCGGCAGGCGGCGGCGGCAGGCTACCCGGACAGAACCGTACGGATCGTTGTGCCTTTCCCGCCAGGTATCGCGTCATCGACCACTACGCGCCGGTGTCGCTGGTCGCGGCGCCGCCATACATCCTTGTCGTCAATCCGAAAGTGCCGGCGAATTCGGCCGCGCAGCTCGTCGAGTTGGCGAAACGCGATGGGGCGAATCTGAGCTACGCATCGTCGGGGGGCGGCTCGGCGTCTCATCTGGCGGGGCTGCAACTGGAAAGACGGGTGGGAGTGCAACTGCTGCACATCCCCTACAAGGGCATGGGGCAGGCCCTGACGGATGTGATGTCGGGACAGGTGGCGATGATGTTCGCGCCGGCTCCAGCGGTGCTGGCCCATATCGCGGCAGGCAACCTGCGAGCGCTGGGGGTGACCAGCCGCGAGCGTTCGCCACTGTTTCCGATGTATCCGACGCTGGCGGAAGCCGGGGTGCCGGGATACGAGTCCGTGGGCTGGTTCGGCTTGTTGGCGCCGGCCGCCCGTCCCATCACCGGGATGTGCCGGTGGATTTCCTCGCGCGATCGGGCGGTTTTTTGGCCACCGCGGTTCTCGCGGTCGTGGCCCTGGTCCCCGCCTTCTTCGTCGATTTCTTTGCGGCCGTCTTCGTTGACGTTGTCGGCTTTTTCGCAGCTTTCTTGGCGGCCTTCTTCGTTGCGCTCGTCGCGGCCTTTGTCGCAGCCGGTCTCGTCACCTTCTTCGGCGCCCCGCGGGTTGCCGATGCCGTCCTCAGCGCGGGGCCTGCCGCCGCCTTGCCGGGCTTGTCCGCGTCCCGCGCCGTATCGCCATCCCGCGCCGTATCGGTACGCCGACGCCGCATCGTATAGCGGGCATTGCCGACACCGGTGCCCACCGTCAACACGCCCCAGCGCCGGACGTCGTCCACATAAGGCAGCTGGGACAGGCCCTGCACGACGGCGTCGTTATGCAGCATGACCTGCGTTTGCTGGCCGTCTATCTTCGGCAGCCGCTGGGACAGCGCGCTCGGCAGGTGGAAATTCCGATGCGCCCAGTCTCCCGGCAGGTTCTGCGTGCCGCGGCTGATGGTTCCATCCTGGCGGATCCGTCCCGGGCAGGCGACGCCCACCCACGGGGCCAGCTCGATCCTGTGCTTGCGGGCGTACGCGATCAGGGTGATCAGCATATCGGCGATACCCTGTACCACGTGCTCCTTGCGGGTCGTATTCTCGTCACGGGCATGGCTCCACTTTTCGGCAACCACCACCTTGGCCTTGCGCGGGTCCCGGTCCTTGGGCAGCCGCACGATGCCGCAACGGATGTTGGTCCCGCCGATGTCCACGGCCAGCATCGCGCGGTACCGCTCGGCTATATCCTGTGGCATAAGATGCAGCCAGCCGATCAGGCCGCCTTCGTCCGCATGATGGTGCAGCAGCCGCAGCTGGACATGGACGTCGTCGCGGAAGAGCCGCTTGGCCACCGCGTCCACCGCCAGCTTGCCGATGTCGCTCTGCTTGAGACCGCCGCCGATGATGATGCGCTCCACGCCTTTCCATGACCTCTGCGCCAGGAAACGTTTCACCACGCGCGCCAGCTGTTCCGCATAGTCCTCCAGCGCGCCATGTATCGCCGCCGCGGCCGCGCCTTCGCGCTGCATCATCACGTCCAGCTTTTTCTTGGGGATGTCTTCGGTGGGCTTGTCGCCCAGTGGGTCCTCGCCGTGCAGCGCTTCGAACAGCCTGCGCCAGGCTTCCAGGATGGCCTGGAACGCCGGCCGGCTGGCGTTGTCGCCGACGAAGCCGTTGTCGTCACGCAGCGACAGGCTGTAGTTGTCGATGGTGAAGTCCGGAAACTCCAGTCCGCCGTGCTGCTGCGGGTGGCTGTCTGAATCGGGCATGCTCGCTCCAGTAAGCGGGGGGTGGGCCGGTTCAAGGCAACAGGTTCAAGGAAACACATCCTATCCTGATTCGTCAGGGGGGCCGTCCCTGCGTGGCGCGGGCAGCATTTCCCCTTCTAGCGTTAACAGGCCCTAGCACGCCGCATGCCGCATGCCGGACGCGGCAGCCCAAGCCGAATGCCGGATATTGGAATCCGGTTCCGGTTCCCGGCTTCGGCTGTCCGAAACCCGCGACGGCAAACGGCAACCCGGCTGTCATGCCTGGATCGCGGCGTCTGCCTGCGCCGACGGGCTGGTCAAGGACAAGGCCTGGCGCTCGAACAGGCGGCGGTAGACCCCGCCCGGCCGGGCCACCAGGGCGTCGTGGGGACCTTCTTCGATGATGCGGCCTTTTTCCAGGACGATCAGCCGGTCCAGCGCCCGCACGGTGGACAGGCGGTGCGCCACCACCAGCGTGGTGCGCCCCACCATCAGGCGCTCCATCGCCTGCTGGATCAGCATTTCGCTTTCGCTGTCCAGGCTGGATGTTGCCTCGTCCAGAATCAGGATGGGGGCGTCGGCCAGGAAGGCGCGGGCGATCGCCACCCGCTGGCGCTCGCCCCCCGACAGCTTGACGCCGCGCTCGCCGACCAGCGTGTCGTAGCCGCGCGGCAGCGCCGCGATGAAATCGTGCGCGTTCGCCAGCCGCGCCGCCGCTTCGATCTGCGCCGATGTCGCGCCGGGGCGGCCGTAGGAGATGTTCTCGGCCAGGCTGCGGTGGAACAGTATCGGGTCCTGTTGCACGATCGCGATCTGCTGGCGCAGCGATGCCTGCTGCACACCGGCGATGTCCTGGCCGTCGATCAGGATGGCGCCTTCGTTCACGTCGTGCATCCGCTGGATCAGCTTGACCAGCGTGGTCTTGCCGGAGCCGGAATGGCCGACCAGGCCGACGCGTTCGCCGGGCGCGATGCGCAACGAGAAATCGCGGTACAGCGGGGTGGTATGGCCGCCGTACAGGAAGGTCACATGGTCGAAGCGGATTTCGCCCGCGGCAATGGCGATGGGGCCGGCGCCGGGCCGGTCGGCGATGCCCAGGGGCTGGTGTTCCAGGCCGACCAGTTCTTCCATGTCGTTGACCGAGCGCTGCAGATTGCGCACGTTCATGCCGAGGTCGCGCATGTACCCCTGGAGGATGAAGAACATGGTCAGCACGAAAGCGATGTCGCCCGCGCTCGCGCGCTGGCCGGCCCACAGCAGCAGGGCGACACCCACGATGGCCATCCGCATCAGCGCCAGCATGACGCCTTGCGTGCTGCCGTTGACCGTGCCGCGGATCCAGCCGCGGAAGGTGCGCGCGCGCCATTTGCGAATGACCTTCTGCAGACGCGCGTCTTCGCGCGCCTCGGCGCCGAATGCCTTGACCACCGCGTTGCAGCTGATGGCGTCGGCCAGCGCGCCGCCCAGCCGGGTGTCCCAGGCATTGCCCAGGCGCGCGGCGGGGGCGACATAGCCCAGCGACAGCAGGACGATCACGACCAGATAGACCAGCGCGCAGCCGCCCACGACGAAGCCCATCACCGGCCAATGCAGGCCGAGCAGCACCGCGGCGCCGGTCAGCATGACCAGCGTGGGCAACAGCGCCAGCAGCAAGGTGTCGTTCAGCAGATCCAGCGCCCAGATGCCGCGCGTGATCTTGCGCACCGTGGAGCCCGCGAAGGTGTTGGCATGCCAGTCGCTGGAAAAACGCTGCACGCGGCGGAAGGCGTCCGCGCAGATGGCGCTCATCATCCGCAGCGTCATCGCCGAGATCAATGCGAAGGCGCCCTGGCGCAGGAACAGGCTGGCCAGCCCCAGTCCGATCAGGATGGCGAAGGCCGTCAGGGCGGCGTGCCAGGCGGTCGGGTCGGATGCGGTGCCGGCGGTCACGGCGTCGATCAGGCGGCCGGCGTACATGGGCGTGGCGACGTCGGCCAGGGCGGAGGACAGCATCAGGATGGCCGTGAGGGCAACGCGGACCGGCTGCCGGCCCCAGTGCCGGAAAGTGAATGCGAGGGCGTCCCGGAAGACGTGCCCTCGAAAATCGAAGCGGAAACGGGACATGAAGGAAAGGGGGTGCGGTGAGCGCCGCGGCCGCGGGGAAGGGATGCGGGCGGGCAGGCCACATTATCGCCGACTCCGCCGGCGCGGCCGGCGCGTTCGCGGCCTGCTTGTTTCGCTTCGTAAACGGCGGCCCCGCCAGCGGCCTACGCCACGCCCTTGAAGTCGTGCATTTCCCGCAAAAACCCCAGGAACAATTCCGCGCGGTGGCTGAGCGGCCGGGCGGCTTCCGTCACGGCGCAGCCGGCGTGCTGGAAAACCGGGCTGCCGCGCTGCAGCTTCAGCGCGAAGCGCTTTTCGAGCAATTGGCCGTAATGGGTGGGCAGGATGCCCTGGTAGAAGCCGGTGGCCACCAGCGCCCCGACCGAATCGAGTCCGCCGGCATCCGGCCCGCGCGTGTAGCGCCCCGAGCGCAGCGCCTGCTCCACGTAGGGATGGGCGCGATAGACCAGGGGCAGGGCGCGGCCGGCCTTTTTGTCGGCGATGCGGCCCGATACGTAGACGCGGTGCGTCTCGATGTAGAGCGGCAGGTAGTTGAACTCCGGGTCGTCGCGATAGCGGCCGCGGATGGCAATGTCCACGCGCTGTTCGCGCAGCGCCTGGTTCAGGTCGGTGAACGACATGACGATGATCTCGGGCTGCACATTGGGCGCGTGCTGGCGCAGCCTGCCCAGGGCCTCCGGCAGTTTGCACTGCGGATGGGTCAGCGTGTGCTCGCCGATACCGATGGTCAGCGGACCGGACAGCACGCCATGCGCTGCATCGATCTCCGGCCGGATGCGCGATAGAGCGCGCAGTGCGCTGGAGGCCAGGTTCAGCGCCACCACGCCTTCCGGTGTCAGCTTGAAGCCGCCCGGCCCGCGCTCGCACAGTTTGACGCCCAGACGTTCCTCGACCTCGCGCACGTGGCGGCTGATCGATGCCTTGGTCATGTGCAGCTGTTTCTCGGCGGCGGCGAAGCCTCCGGCCTGGGCCGCGCTGCAGAACACGCGCAGCGACCGCAGGTCGCGCTCGTCGAAATCCAGTCTGACCATCGCCGTACCCCGAAAAGGTGAGTCTTTCCGGAATGCGAAAGGTATCGGATTCCGAAACTATCCCGACAAAAAAATCATTTTTTACCAATAAGCGCGCCTCGTAAAGTGTCCTCATCTTCAGCGGCGCCGCCCCGGCGTGCCACGAGACCGGGGTGACGCTCCTTCCTTTCCTGCCGTGAAGGTGCCGTCTACATGGAAACCCTTACTGTCCCGCCGCGTACCGGGCACAAGACCCTGCTCTATTCCGAGCTGGTTACCGATCTGGAGAATCTGCGCGCCGATATCGCGATACTCGGCATGCCTTTCGGGGCCGCCTATGGTCCGCACGCCTTCACCAACGACCAGACCCGCGCGCCGCAGACCATACGGAACCTGACGGATCGCCTGGTGCGCGCGCCCGAGCACTACGACTTCGATATCGACGGGCCGCTGCTGCAGGGACGCACGGACATCCGGTTCGTCGACTGCGGCGACGTCCTGCCCGATCTTTCCAAGCCTGGCGACCACTACCGGCGCTGCGAACTGGCGGTGCGCCGGATCCTGGGCGGCGGCGGGTTGCCTGTCGTGCTGGGCGGCGATCATGGCATCACGACCCCCGTGCTGCGCGGCTACGACGGGCACGGTCCCATCACCCTGGTTCATGTGGACGCCCACCTGGACTGGCGCGATGAAGTGAATGGCGTGCGCGACGGCTTGTCCAGCCCGATCCGGCGCGCCTCGGAAATGCCCCATGTGAAGCACATCGTGCAGATCGGCCTGCGCGCACAGGGCAGCGGCCGGCCGGCCGATTACGAGGCCGCGCGGCGCTACGGGGCGGACCTGATCACCGCCTATGAGCTGCATGACGTCGGGATGCAGGCGGTGCTGGACCGCATTCCGGATGGCGGCAATTACTACCTGAGCATCGATGCCGACGGCATGGACGCGGCCGTCATGCCGGCCGTGGACGGGCCCGCGCCCGGCGGAGTCACCTTCGTGCAGGCGCGCAAGCTGATACACGGCCTGGTCAAAAAGGGGCGCGTCGTCGGGATGGACATCGTGGAAATCCAGCCTTCCAAGGACAACGCCGCCATGCTGACCTGTGTCACCGCCGGCCGGCTCATCGTCAACCTGATCGGCGCCTCCATCCGCGCCGGCTATTTCGACCGCAAGTGAGAAGCGACCCATGGCACACACACGCATCCGTAAATTCAACACCCGCGCGACCTATCCGGAACAGAAGCTGGACAACGACCTCTGCCAGGCGGTGGTGGCACGCGGCACTTTCGTATTCCTGCGCGGCCAGATCGGCCAGAACCTGGATACTTCGGAGTCCGTGTGCATCGGCGACGTGGCGGGACAGACCGAGCAGGCGATGAAGAACATCGACATGCTGCTCAAGGAAGCGGGCAGCAAGCTGGACCACATCTGCAAGCTGACCATCTACATCTCCGACCCGCGCTATCGCGAGGATGTCTACCGCGTGGTGGGCCGCTGGCTGAAAGGCGTGTTTCCCGTGTCCACGGGCATCGTGGTAAGCGCCTTCGCGCGTCCCGAGTACATGGTGGAGGTGGACGCGACGGCGGTTATCCCCGATTGACTTTCCAGGTCGGTAATCCGATAACGGCGTGCCGGTCTGCCGGCGCGCTGTCCGCGAAGAACATAACAACGCAGCCTTTCAAGGCGGCCCGCATCGACCGTCGATCGATGCGGGCAGGCCGCGAGATATCGATGCCGCTGGGAGCAGGCGGAGCGACGCGGGCGTGTCTCGTCCTTATTCACGGACGAGGCCGCACTAGCCTTTTGTTGACGTGCTTTTTGTCCTGCTCCGGCAGATCTCTTCGTAAGGAAGCGGTATGAAACTGAAACTCCTCGCCATGGCCGCCATCGGCGTCGCCGCATCCCTGTCGGCGCTGACCGCGTCCGCCCAGGATGCCTTGTCCACCATCATGGCCCGCAAATCGATACGCGTGGCCGTTCCCACCGACTATCCGCCCTTCGGCTTCGTGGGCAACGATATGCAGCCGCAGGGCCTGGATATCGATATGGCCCGCCTGATCGCCAGCAAGCTGGGCGTGAAGCTGGAGCTGGTGCCCGTCACCGCGCCCAACCGCGTGGCCTATCTGCAAACGAAAAAGACCGACCTGACGATTTCCTCGCTGGGCAAGACGGCGGAGCGCGCCAAGGTGATCGATTTCAGCATCGCTTACTCGCCTTTTTTCGATGCGGTGTTCGGCGCCAAGGGCCTCAAGGCCAATAGCTACGCAGACCTGAAGGGCAAGGTGATATCCGTGACGCGCGGATCGATGCAGGACGAGGAGTTGCAGCGGCTGGCGCCGGGCGCGGATGTCAAGCGCTTCGAGGATAACAACAGCACCATCGCGGCTTTCCTTTCGGGCCAGACGCAGCTGTTCGCCAGCGGTACCGCGGTAGCTTCGGCGATCCAGCAGAAGAACCCGTCCGCAGATCTGGAGCTGAAGGTTGTTCTGGCGAACGCGCCCTGTTATGTCGGCGTGGGCAAGGGGGAAACGCAACTGCTGGACAAGGTGAACGCGGTGATCCGCCAGGCCAGGCAGGACGGCACCATCGATAATCTGTCGCGCAAGTGGCTGGGCGCGCCGGCGGGCGAGCTGCCGGACTGACGTCGTCCGGCCGTTGCCGTAACGATATCGCCCGGCAGCCGGCCGGGTAGCAGGACCAGCGGGTCCGCCGCCACCGATAAGGCGGCGCCCGCCGGCACGCGCGGCCAGGGCCCGTCAGCCATGGCCGGCACATGCTCCCGCGAGGGCGTGGCGCGGGCCGCCGGATGTACAAGGGGAACACGTGATGCAAGCGGAACGGGATGCGAGCGCGCACATCGCGCGCTGGGTGGCGTCGCTGCGGCCCGATGCGATGCCGCCGGCAGTGCGCGCCCGCGCGCGGGCCTGCCTGCTCGACACCGTGGGCGTGGCGCTGGCCGGCTCGGCCACGGCGGCGGCGCGGTATGCCCGCGCCCTGGCCGACGAGACTTCGGCGCAGGGCGCCTGTACCGCGCTGGGCACCGCCCGGCGCTACGACGCATGCGCGGCCGCCTTCGTCAACGGTACGGCCGCCCATGCGCAGGATTTCGACGACAACTGCTACGCCGGCTTCGTCCATGGGTCGGCCGCCATTGTTCCCGCGGTGCTGTCCGTGGGTGAACGGCAGGACGCCACGGGCGCCGACGCGGTCAGCGCCTGCGTGGCGGGCGCCGAGTGCGAATACGCGGTGGGTGCGGCCACGCGGTCGCGGCTGTATGAGCGCGGCTGGTGGACGACGGGCGTGCTGGGGCCGATCGGTGCCAGCATGGCGGCGGCCTGGCTGCTGCGGCTGGACGAGTCGCGCACGCACGCGGCGCTGGGGTTGGCGATTGCCGGCGCCGGCGGCATGAAGGCGTGCTTCGGCTCGGATGCCAAACCGCTGGGCGCGGGGCACGCGGCGCGGGCCGGCGTCGCCTGCGCGCTGCTGGCATTGCACGGAGCCTCCGGCCCCCGGCAGGCGCTGGAAGGCGCCAACGGTCTGGCCGATCTGTTCAACGATGGCGTTTTCGACGAGGCTCGCATCGGCACTCTGGGGCGGCACTGGTACCTGGAGCAACCCGGTGTGGACGTGAAGCGGATCCCCGTTTGCCTGTCCTCGCACGCCGCGGCCGACGCGGTCGCGGAACTGGCGGCCGAACATGGCGTGTCGGCGGACGATGTCGCGGAAGTCCTCTGCGATGTGCCGCCCATCGTCCTGGCCAATCTGAAGTACGACGCGCCCGCGTCGCCGCGCGAGGCGCAGTTCAGCATGCCCTTCGCCATCGCGGCCACCTTGCTGCACGGCAAGGTTTCGCTGCGCCATCTGTCCGGCGATATCCTGGCGGATCCGGGCCTGCGGGCCCTGATGGCACGTATCCGGCAGTACAGCGGCGAGCGGTGGCGGGATGACCGCCTGCGCGAGCGTGCGCCGGAAGGCGCGGCCGTGCATCTGCGCCTGCGCGATGGCCGGACGCTGGAGCGATTCCGCGCCGCCGCGCGCGGCGGCACCGCCGATCCCCTTTCCGACGACGACCTGGCCGGCAAGTTCGGCGAATGCGCCGGCCCGGTACTGGGCGCGTCCCGCGCCGCCGGCCTGCTGGCGGGCTTGCGGGAGGTCGATGGCGCCACGCCGCTGCGCCACATACTGCGGGGCGCCGCCGGCGCCTCGACCGCCTGAGCCGACCGAGAGCGATATCGATGCTGCAATTTTCCGATGTGCTGGCCGCCTGGCCCATGTTCCTGGGCGGGCTGGGCTTTACCGTATTCCTGACCGTGGTCTCGTGCACGCTGGGCACGCTGCTGGGCATCGCGTGCGCGGGCGCGCGGCTGTACGGTGGACGCATTACGCGCGGCATCGTGGCCTGCTATGTGGAGTTCTTCCGCAATACCCCTTTCCTGGCGCAGATCTTTTTCATTTTCTTCGGCCTGCCCTCCGTCGGCCTGAAGCTCGGCAGCACCAGCGCGGCATTGCTGTCCTTGACGCTGAACCTGGGCGCCTATGCCTGCGAAATCGTGCGCGCCGGCATCGAGGCCACGCCGCGCGGGCAGATCGAAGCCGCCGAATCGCTGGCGCTGAACGGCTGGCAGATATTTACCCGCGTGATCGTGCCGCCGGCGCTGGGGCGCATCTGGCCCGGGCTGACCAGCCAGCTGGTCATCATGATGCTGGCCTCCGCGCTGTGCAGCCAGATATCGACCGCGGAGCTTTCCTACGTCGCCAACTTCATCGCCGGCAAGACCTTCCGCAATTTCGAGTCGTACATCGTCGTGACCCTGGCCTACCTGGTGCTGGCCATTGCCTTGCGGGGGCTGCTGGCATGGCTGGGCCCGCGCTTTATCTTCGGCCGCTTGCCGCACCCATCCGCATGAACAGGAGCCGGTCATGAATGCCTTTTCGAATTGGGACATCATCCGCAACCTGCTGCTGGCCGTGCCCTGGACGCTGGCGCTGTCGGCCATCGCTTTCATCGGCGGTTCGCTGCTGGCGGTGGCGATGCTGGTGGCGCGGCTGTGGAAGCCGGTGACGCTGGGCCGGCTGATCGGCTGGTACGTGCAATTGTTCCAGGGCACGCCGCTGCTGATGCAGCTATTCCTGGCCTATTTCGGCCTGGCGCTGGTGGGTATCGATACCACGCCGCTGATGGCGGCGACGGTGTGCCTGATCCTTTACTCCTGCGCCTATCTGACCGAGACCTGGTACGGCTGCGTGCGGTCGATTCCGGCCGGCCAATGGGAGGCATCGGCCAGCCTGGCGCTGAACCTGCGCGAGCAGCTGGTGCACGTCATCTTCCCGCAGACCTTCCGCATGTCCGTGCCGCCTACGGTGGGCCTGCTGGTGCAGATCGTGAAGAACACCTCGCTGGCTTCGGTGGTGGGGTTCGTGGAATTGACTCGTGCCGGGCAGATGATCGCCAACGTCACCTATGCGCCTTTCCTGGTGTACGGCCTGGTATCGCTGATCTACTTCGCGATTTGTTTTCCCTGTTCGCTTCTGGGCCGGCGCCTGGAAAGACGGACGCGTATCCAGTACTGAAACCGAAAAAGGAAGCTCGCCATGCCCGGCAACGATATCAGCCGCGACCGCAACGCCTGCCTGGTGGAGATCAAGGGGCTGCGCAAATGTTTCGGCGACCAGGAAGTCCTGAAGGGCATCGACCTGTGCGTGCGGCGCAGCGAGGTCGTATCCATCATTGGCCGCAGCGGTTCGGGAAAAAGCACCTTGCTGCGCTGTATCAACGGCCTGGAGCGTTTCGACGCCGGCAGCCTGACGGTCGGCGGATATGCCTTGCGGCATCGCGATGCTCATGCGATGCGGGAATTGCGGCAGAACGTCGGCATGGTGTTCCAGCAGTTCAATCTGTTTCCCACGATGAGCGCGGGCCGCAACATCATGCTGGCGCCGCGCCTGGTGCGCAAGCTGCCCGAGGCCGATGCGCGCAGGCTGGCGGAGTCCCTGCTCGAGCGCGTCGGCCTGGCGGGCCGTTTCGACAGTGCGCCGCACCAGCTCTCCGGCGGCCAGCAGCAGCGGGTGGCCATCGCCCGCGCCTTGGCGATGAATCCGGAAGTCGTGCTGTGCGACGAAATGACCTCGGCCCTGGACCCGGAACTGGTGGGTGAAGTCCTGCAGGTGATCGAAAATCTGGCGCGCGAAGGGTCCACGCTGATCATCGTTACGCACGAGATGGGCTTCGCCCGCAAGGTCAGCGACCGGGTCGTTTTCATGCACCAGGGCCGGGTGCACGAGGAGGGACCGCCGCAGCAGATCTTCGATTGCCCGCGCACGCCGGAACTGCGCAGCTTCTTGTCCCTCCCGGCCTAACGGGCCTGGCCGGCCCGTGAACGCCGGCGCAACACCGCCAGCTGCACCGCGGCCATCAGCGCCAACTGGATCGCCACGACGAAGAAGGGGATGCGGTAATTCCCGGTCAGCGTGACCAGTACCGAGAACATCGAAGGCCCGACGAAATAACCCAGGAAAGAGATCAGAACCGAAGCTGACGTCGCTTCCACGATTTTTTCCGGCGGCGAAAGCCGGGCGATCTCGGCGAGGTAAATGCCGTTCCAGCTGGCGGCGAAAAAACCCGCCGCGCCGGCGGCCGTCCCGGCCAGCAGCAGCGACGGCGATGCCGGCAGCAGCGCGTAGGCCGCCACCAATGCGGCGGCGATGAAGGCCTGGATCGTCAGGTTGTAGGCGGGGCGGCCGGTACGATCGGCCAGCCAGCCCAGGAAGATGCGCGCGAAGACGCCGGCGAACTGCATGCAGGCATAGGCGATGCCGGCGGTCGCCAGCGGCATGCCGCGCGCGGTGACCAGATACGTGACCGAAAACGAGAACAGCGAGCCCTGCACGATGGCGAACGAAAAGGCCAGGGCGGATACCGTCAGCAGCGACGGCGCGGCGCGCAGCACGCGATAGGGCGTCAGGAAGGCGCGCGGATGAATCAGCGCCTTGACGTGTATCGACCGGCGCGGGTCGCGTTCGGTATCCAGCCGCTGGCGTGCCGGCGCGATCACGCAGGCGGCGGCGATGCCGATGGCCATGGATATCAGCATGGCGCCTTCCCAGCCCCAGGCGGCCGCCGCCGGCGCCAGGATCAGGCCGGCGCAGGCCGCGCCCGCCGGCGCGCCGGCCTGCTTGATCGAGAAAATCAACGTGCGATGCCGTGGCGGCGCGGTCGCCGCCAGGATGCGGCTGCCCGCCGGCGGCGACGGGCCGTAGCCGATGCCCATCAGGATGGCGCCGACGATCAGCAACGGCCAGTAGCCGGTGGCCGCCAGGCCCAGGCCGAAGACGGCCAGCAGGGCGCCGGCCTGCAGCATGCGCACCGGGCCCAGCCGTGCCAGCAGCGGCGCGCCGAACAGCAGGAACAGGACGGTGCCCAGCGAATTCAGCGAGGACAGATTGCCGACCCGTTCCGGCGAGAGGCCGGCGCCGGCCGTGAGCAGCGGCGCGATCACGGGCAGGCTTTGGTCGAGGAAGGAGGCCACGGTTTGCATGCCCAGCGTGGTGGACAGCGCCAGCACCCACAGCGGAACGCCGCCGGCCGCGCCGGCGAAGGGTTCGTCCGGCGGCCCGGCGGCGGGCGGGTTCCCTTGGGATCGTGCGGCATCCGATGCCTCCGCGCCGGCACCCGGGTGGCGGGACGTCGGCGCCTCGGCGTCCCGGGAATCCGGCGAAGGCAAAGACGGTGGCGTGTCTTTCATTGCGGGCATGGCGTCCGGGTGCGCAAGCCGCGGGCGGCGGTTCGCATCGCGCGACATGGTAACGCGTGTCGTCGCGAGCGCGTTGCCGGTGTCTTCCCGACCGCAGGGGCACCCTTCGGGCGCACCTGCGGCCGGCGCGCGCCGGACCTGAACAAAATTTCGTTCTGAACCATACAAAACCGAGGTATTCCTCAGGTCCGGCCATCAATAATGGTCGTCGGCCGGACGCCGCCTGCGCGATCGGGCCATCAAAAACACAACGGAGACAAACGCATGCCCATCCGCCCCTACGCGCCGCGCAGGCGCTTGCTGACCACCGCCGCCGCCTGTGCGCTGGCTGTCCTGGCGCCTTTCGCGCAAAGCGCCCAGGCCGCTTTCCCGGATCACGCCCTGAAACTGGTCGTGCCGTATCCGCCCGGCGGCGCCACCGACGTGGTGGGCCGCGTCGTCGCGATGAAGCTGGCGGAAGTGCTGAAGCAACAGGTGGTGGTGGAAAACCGCGGCGGCGCGGGCGGCAACCTCGGTGCCGATGCCGTCGCGCGCGCCGAACCGGACGGCTACACGCTGTTGATGGGCGCGATCACATCGCATTCCATCATGTCGACGCTGGAGAAAAAGACCATCTCGTACGACCTGATGCGCGACCTGACGCCGGTGGCCATCATCGCCGCGGTGCCGCTGGTTTTCGTGGTCAACCCCAAGCTGCCGGTGCACGACCTGAAGGAATTGATCGCCTATGCCAAGGCCAATCCGGGCAAGCTGACCTATGCGTCGTCCGGCGCCGGCGCGCCGCAGCGCATGGCTGCCGAACTCTTCAAGCGCCAGGCTGGCGTGGACATCCTGCACGTGCCGTATCGCGGCAGCGGTCCCGCCATGACGGACCTGGTCGGCGGCCAGGTGCAGACCATGGTGGAAACCGTCCCGGCCGCGCTGCCCTTCATCAAGAGCGGACAGCTGCGCGCCCTTGCGGTTACGATGCCCGATCGCATCTCCATGCTGCCCGATACGCCGACCGCGGCCGAAGCCGGCCTGCCCAACTTCAATGTTGCGTCGATGTTCGGCGTGCTGGTTCCGGCCAAGACCCCCAAACCCGTGGTGGATACGTTGAACGCCGCATTGGCCAGGATCCTGGTCATGCCGGACACCAAGGAGAAGCTGTTGCAGCAGGGCGCCTACGCGGTGGCGCCGGCCTCGGCCGACGACGCGCGCAAGCGGCTGCAGGCGGAGGTCGACCAGTGGGCGCAGGTCATCCAGGACGCGAAGATCACGGTGGACTGATGGCCTTGCGGCGCCACGAATCGCAGTATCGGTATCGCGGCGCACCCGCCCACGGGTGCGCCGGTTTCAATGAAGGATAGTCATGTCATCGAAGTCTTCGTCTCCATCCGATGCGGCCGCCGCCAGCGGCATGCGCAAGGGCCTGACCAGCTACGGCGATGCGGGGTTCTCGCTGTTCCTGCGCAAGGCCTTCATCAAGGGCGCCGGCCTGACCGACGATGCGCTGTCGCGGCCCATCGTCGGCATCGCCAATACGGGCAGCGGCTTCAATCCCTGCCACGGGAATATGCCGCAGCTGGTGGAAGCGGTGAAGCGCGGCGTAATGCTGGCCGGCGGCCTGCCGGTGGAGTTTCCGACCATCTCGGTCCATGAAAGCTTCGCGTCGCCCACGAGCATGTTCCTGCGCAATCTGATGTCCATGGATACGGAGGAAATGATCCGGGCGCAGCCCATGGACGCGGTGGTGCTGATCGGCGGCTGCGACAAGACCGTGCCTGCGCAGCTGATGGCCGCCGCCAGCGGCAAGGTGCCCGCCATCCAGCTGGTCACCGGCTCGATGCTGACCGGCTCGCATCGCGGCGAACGCGTCGGGGCCTGCACCGACTGCCGCCGCTTCTGGGGCAAGTACCGCGCCGAGGAAATCGACGATACCGAGATCGCCGACGTCAACAACCAATTGGTCGCCAGCGTGGGCACGTGTTCCGTGATGGGCACGGCCAGCACCATGGCCTGTATCGCCGAGGCGCTGGGCATCGCGATACCCGGCAGCGCATCGCCCCCCGCGGTGACGGCCGACCGCATCCGCGTGGCCGAACGCACCGGCGCTCAGGCCGTGGCGATGATAGGCGCGCAACTGACGCCCGACCGCATCCTGACCGCGAAGTCCTTCGAAAACGCATTGCGGGTACTGCTGGCGATCGGCGGTTCCACCAACGGCATCATCCACCTGACCGCGGTGGCGGGGCGGCTGGGCATCAGCCTGGACATGGAGGCTTTCGACCGTATCGGCAAGGAAACACCCGTGCTGGTGGACCTGAAGCCGTCCGGACAGCATTACATGGAAGACTTCCACAAGGCGGGCGGCGTGCGCACGCTGTTGCGCGAATTGCGGCCGCTGCTGCATCTGGACGCGCTGACGGTCACCGGACGCACGCTGGGCGAAGAGCTGGACGACGCGCCGCCGCCTTTCCCGCAGGACGTCGTGCGCCCCTTCGGCCAGCCCGTCTTCGCGCAAGGCGGCATCGCGGTGCTGCGCGGCAACCTGGCGCCAGGCGGTGCGATCATCAAGCAATCCGCCGCCACCGCCGCGCTGATGGAACATGAAGGCCGCGCCGTCGTGTTCGAGGACCTGGAAGACCTGGCCCGGCGCGTGGACGATGACGGCCTGGATATACACGCCGACGACATCATGGTCCTCAAGCATATCGGCCCGGTGGGCGCGCCCGGCATGCCGGAGGCCGGCTACATGCCGATTCCGCGCAAGCTGGCTCGTGCGGGCGTGAAGGACATGGTGCGGATTTCGGACGGGCGCATGAGCGGGACGGCGTCCGGGTCCATCGTGCTGCACGTCACGCCGGAATCCGCCATCGGCGGGCCGTTGGCGCTGGTGCGCAACGGCGACCGCATCCGCCTGAGCGTCCAGCGGCGCGAACTGACGCTGCTGGTCGACGATGCCGAACTGGCGCGCCGCCAGGCGGCCTGGCAACCGCGCCCGCCGCGCGAGGGCGACGAGCGCGGCTACCGCAAGCTGTTCCTGAGCACGGTGACGCAGGCGGACAAGGGTTGCGACTTCGACTTCCTGCGCGGCACGAACGACAACGGCAGCACGCCCGTGGGCAAGCCCTAGGCGCGTCCGGGCCGCCTCCGCCGCGGCACGGGCCGGGCGCGATTCAGTCCCCGCGCGCCGCGCGGCGCGCGGGGGCACGCGGAAACACCGCGCGCGCGTCTTCCAGCAAGGTCCCGGCCAGCGCCGCGCGCGCGCCATGCGTCTGCCACACCAGGCCGACGCGGCGCACGGGCGCGCGGCCGGGCAGGGGCACCCGCGTCAGCGCGTAGCGCGACGACCACAGCGAAGACCAGTCCGGCAGCAGCGCCACCCCCAGGCCCTGGTCCACCAGGGCGGCGACACCGAGCAGGCTGTCCATTTCCAGCCGCTGGTGCGGCACGATGTGGTGGTCGCGCAGATAGCGGTCCGCCAGCTGCCCGCCCAGGACGGAGCGGTCGTAGCGGATGAAGGGCTGGGTGCGCAGCAGCTCGTGGGCGTCGCGGCCCTTCATGGCGGCCGGGGCCACGACGACCAGGGGCTCTTCCATGATGGATTGCCAGCGCACGGATTTGCCGATGGCGAATTGCGGCTCTACCACGACGGCGGCATCCAGTTCGCCGGCCGCCACGCGATGGCACAGGTCCACCGACGCTCCCGGCATGACGAACACCGACAGGCTGGAATGGCGCTCGTACAGCCGCTTGAGCAGCGGCGGCAGCACGCTGGTCATCGCGGATACGAATACGCCCAGGCGCAGCTCGCCGATCGAGGCTTCGTCATCCGCGAGGGCCGCCAGGTCGCGCGCATCGCGCAGCAGCGCGCGGGCGCGCTCCAGGATGCGCATGCCGGCCTCGGTGGGGCGCACCGAACGGCCGGCGCGCTTGATCAGCGACAGGCCCAGGGTGTCTTCCAGCGCCTTGATGCGCGCCGCCACCGCCGTCGGCGTCAGGTCCAGCCGCCGCGCCGCCTGGGCGAACGAACCGCTTTCGGCGACCGTGACGAAGCTCTGCAGGTAGCGGGTATCCATCGCGATGATTTCCGGGCGGGGTCGGTCCAGGGCGCACTGCCCGGCGAGCGTGGCGCCGGGCGAATGCTGAAAAATATTGCGGTGTGATAGTAACGGAACCGGCTTTTTTTCTGTTTCCGGCACAGCCACACTGGCAGGCTGCGGCATGGCGTCCGGCCCCGGTATCCCCGGTACGGACGCCCGGAGCCATAATGATCATTCAATGCGCCGGCGTCCGAACCTCGAACGACCGGTCCGCCCGGAGGAGTCCGTCCATGTCCCATCACCACGACCATCGCTTGCGCGGCGTCCTGTCGCCTGTCCTCACGCCGTTCAACCTGGACCGCACGCCCAGCGCGGACGGGCTGGTGCGCCATTGCCGCGCGCTGGTCGAGCAGGGCGTGGGGCTGGCGGTCTTCGGTACCAATTCAGAAGCCGCGTCGATGTCCGTCGCCGAAAAGCGCGGGCTGCTGGACGCGCTGCTGGCGGCCGGCCTGCCGCCGGAGCGCATGATGCCCGGCACCGGCGCCTGCGCCGTGCCGGATGCGATCGAGCTGACGCGCCATGCCGTGCAGGGAGGTTGCGCGGGCGTGCTGGTGCTGCCGCCGTTCTATTACAAGGGCGTTAGCGACGAGGGCCTGTTCCGTGCCTATGCCAACCTGATCGAAGGCGTGGGCGACGACAGGCTGCGGGTGTACCTGTATCACATCCCTCCCGTCAGCGGCGTGCCGATCACCCTGGGGCTGATCGAGCGCCTGCTGAAGGCCTATCCCAAGCAGATCGCGGGCGCCAAGGACAGCTCCGGCGACTGGCACAACACCGAGGCAATGGTGCGCGAATTCGCGGCGGACGGCTTCGATGTATTCCCGGGCAGCGAAGTCTTCCTGCTGCCGGGACTGCGCGCCGGCGCGGTCGGCTGCATTACCGCCACGGCCAACGTCAATGCGGCGGAGATCATGCGCGTCTATCGGGAATGGCAGACGCCGCAGGCGGACGCCTGGCATGAGCGTATCCGCCAGATCCGCGGCATCTTCCAGGCGCTCCCCATGATTTCGGCGATGAAGGAAGCGGTGGCCTGGCAATCCGGCGACGATGCCTGGTCCATCGTGCGCCCGCCGCTGGTCGAGTTGACCGAAGCCCAGGGGGCGGAACTGCGGCGCCAACTGGCGGACGCGGATTACCGCATGCCGATGGCGGAGACGCTGCGGTATTCGGAATAGCGGGCTTATTGCCCGCCTGCATCTATCCGTCCAGCCGGATGACTTCCGGCTTCAACCGCAGCAGGCGCCCGATCTTCGCCGCCGCGTCCTCGGCGGCGTCCCGATTGGTGTAGCCGGTGACGCGTATCTGCCGATAGGTACCGTCCTTGATCGTGATGCCGGAGTCCTGCACCGCGTATCCGCCTTTCTTCAAGGTCTCCAGTACGGCTTCGGGGTGCGAGAAGATGCCGACCTGCACTGCATAAGGGCCCTTGGGACCCGCGGCCCGGGGCGCGGGCGCCGGCGGGCGCGCGGGCGCGACGGTGCCGCGAGGCGGAGCTGACGGCACCGCAATGGGCGGCGCCGGTGGCGGCGCGAGATCCAGCGGAATGTCGTTTACCGGCCCCATGCAATAGCCGACGATGCGTTGCGGCACGGAAGGCAGGGGCGCGGGCGTGGGCATCGTCGAGCCCGGCGCCGTCCCGGGCTGCAGCTCGGCCAGCCGCGCCTTGATGCCGTCCGCCTGCGCGCCAAGCGTCGCAGCCTGCGAGAACGCGCCCACCAGCGGAGCCTGGCCCTGTTGGCGGTAGGTAATCACCAGGTATTGGACATCCGCCTGCGACATGTCGGCCTTCTGGTCGGGAAAGTCGGCCGGCGTGTAGCGTCGCTGGCCGCTGGCGAAATCGCGCAGGAAGTCCACGAAACCGGTCGCGCCGCTCCATTGCCGGGTCAGGTCGAAATTGGCGTAGTGAATGCGCAGCGTCGTATCGCCGCAGGTCTGCATCGACCACGGGAACACCGCGCTGTTGGGGAAGTTCAGGTTCTCCAGATTGATCGTTCCGCTGGCGCATTGCAGGCTCAGCGTCACGCTCTGCGGCAGCGCATGCGCGGTCGGATTGGTTTGGGGCGGCACGGTGTTCAAGGTCACCGTGCCGGTGGTCGCCTGCAATTTGGAGATCTGCTTTTCCAGTTCCGCCTGTTGCTGCGTCAGCGCCTGGGCTTCGTCCGCCGACCGCTTGGACTGCAATTGCTGCGTGGCCAGGGCCACCTGGCGCAGTTGCGTCATGCTGGCGAAAGCGAAGAACTGGCCGTTCAGGGGGACTTTCTTCTCGTCGGCCGGCCGCGCCTGGAAGCGGACGGCATCCTGGTCCACGAAGTATTTGACGTCGCCGTCCATGAACGCCTTGACCTGGCCCCGCTCGCCGTACAGCAGTTGATTCGCCAGATCCGAATCGGTCACGCCCTGGATGGCGCTGAGCACCTTGTTTTCCCATTGCTGCTGCAATTGGCAACCCGCGTTGCGCGCGGCGTAGTCCAGTACGAAATCCATCGGCCCTTCGGCGATGTTCCAGACGACGTGCGACCGCGCGCCGGACGCGCCCTGTTGCGTGCGCAGGCTGTCCAGCGCGGTCTTCGCGTCGTTCAGCGGCACGCTCTTCAGATTGGGGTCATGGCCGTACGACCAGATGTCGATGGCCGCCTTCATCGCGGTACCCTCGCCTTGCTGCAGCGGCGTGATGGTGTCGTGGATGCCTTTGCGATAGGTCTGCAGCAGTTGCAGGGCGGCGCCGTCGCTCTTCAGCTGCGTCAGGCCCTGGTTCAGCGATCCAACCTGGGGCAGCGCCTTGACGACTTCGCCACCGAAGCGCTGCACCACGTCGACTTTCTGCAAGGCTCCGGCGGCTCCCTGGCCGGCATCGGCCAGGCCGTTCAGGGCATCCAGCCTGGCGGCCTGCACGATCCAGTCCGGCCGCGAGCCGATGGGCAGGCGCTCGCCGACGGCGGCCAGCCGCCGCATCAGCCGCAGATAGGGATCGTTCCGTGTCAGGAGCGTGGACATGACGGCGCGGCGCGCCGTGCCGTCGGACAGAAGATCGGGCACGCGGGGGAACACGTCCGCGAACTGGAACCACGCTTCCAGTCCCGCGCTTTGGTAGTGCTGCTGGAATTCGCGACGGCGGGTCGCCCACTCGTCGGTGTTTCCGGTGGCGCGACCCAATTCGTCCAGGAAGCCGGAGGCCGCGCGCTCGCCTTCCGGGGTCAGCGCGGCCGGGATCAGCGGCAGGCCCGGGCGGTCCTGGATGTCCCAGAAGTCGCTCATGCGGACGGGTTTCAGGTTGCCTTGCATGTCGACCCAGGCATAGAGCCAGTGCGTGGACCGGTCCGTCAGGTCCAGGCTTGCCAGGACCTGGCGCAGCCCCCGCGACTCGTCCTTCAGGATCTGCGGATTGCCTTGCCAGGTCAGGTAGTCCCGGTACATATCGCCCAGCAGGACGCCGTCCATCGGATCCCCCAGGGTCTGGTGCGTGCTGGCGAGCAGGACGGGCAATTCGCCGCCCGGGGCGGGCAAGCCGTACACGTCCTTGCCGTCGATGGCGGTGTCGAGCAGGTTCAGCCGCCGCACGACGGTTTGCGCCCAGGCCGCCAGCAGCCTGTCGTTCTGGCCGTTGGCCAGCTGCGGCAGGCTGTTCAGCAGCAGGGGATCCAGATCGGCGGCGATGACTTCGCGATGGAACTGGCCCACGAAGCGGCTCATCAGCGTGCGCTGCAAGGTGTTCACGCGCCGTTGGAAGGGCATCCAGCGCTGTTCCCAATCCGGACGCGCCAACAGGGCGTGAATGGTGGCGCGCTCGCCCTGCAGCGCGTGCAGGTCGCTGGACATCGGGCCGGAGAAGTCCTGGGGCCCGTAGCCCTGGACCTGGGCCATCCGCATCTGGTCGCGGGCGGTATTGCCCGCGCGAATCAAAAATGCCCCGAAGGCGACGCAGGCGCCCAGCCATACGACGACCACCACATGGCGCATCAGGCGGCGCCAGATGCGCCAACGCTCCACCGGACGCCAGGCATGCCGCTGCGACGGCAGCGCGCTGTTGAACAATCCCGGCGCGAACCATCCCGGCTGGCCCCGATCGCTGCCGGGCGCCTGTCCGGTCAGGAACAGGCCGCGCATCAAGGGGGTTTCCGCGTAAGGCGTGGGTTGGAAGGCTTGGCGCAGCACCTTGGACAACTGCTTGGCCAGCGGCGCCATGCGTTCGGGAAGCGCGAACGCATCGGCGGCGGGCTGGGCGTGTACTCCCTGCAGCACCCGCAGGTCGAACAGGCGATGCACGATGCTGTTGAAGGCATCGCTGATGAATTGCGTGACGCTGGCGTTCGGCGTCGGGCTTTGGAAGCCCATGGCATGGCGGGTAAGATCCGGCCCGAGCGCCGTGGCCCAGGCGGAAAAGCCGGGAATGGCCTGGCAGCCCGTCAGGACGATATAGACCGGAATACGGGCATCGTAGATGCGTGTCAGCTCGTCCAGGCGTTTGCGCAGGCCCTGGCCCGCCTCGTTCAGTTCGGCGTCGGTGCCATCGGCGAGCCAGATCGCGTTGAAGGCCACGATCAGGCCGTTCAGCGGTTCGCGCCGGCGCGTGCGCATCATCCAATGCAGCAGCCGGCGCCAGTTGGGCGAATCGGGCGCGCGCTGTTCCTCCGGCATTTCGTCGGTCGGATCCAGCACGACGCCGCTGCGCAGCAGCCACCATTGCAGTACCGCGGGTTCGTCGCCTTGCCCCTGGACCGGAGCCGTGCCCGCTACCCGGCGCAGCAGTTCCGTCTTGTCCGTGTCCCGCGGACCCAGGATCAGGTACCAGGGCAGGACATACAAGGGCGAGCCGAAGCGCGACAGGCGCGACTGCTTGAGCGCGGCCAGGCCGGCGCGCCAGTCGGAATCCAGCCGCGCCGTGCTGACGCTGGTCACGCCGACCGGCCGCGCGAGCCTGCGCCGCAGGCGCCAGGCCAGCCATTGGCCCCGCAGCCACCAGAGCAGCCACAGTCCCACCAGCACGCCCGCGAACAGGGCAACGGAACGCCACAGCGGCC
The DNA here is from genome assembly GCF_057362025.1 of Bordetella sp. Taxonomy (NCBI): domain Bacteria; kingdom Pseudomonadati; phylum Pseudomonadota; class Betaproteobacteria; order Burkholderiales; family Alcaligenaceae; genus Bordetella; species Bordetella sp. The sequence continues at coordinate 79,700 of NZ_JBMQQZ010000066.1, forward strand.
AGCCCAGGTACAGGCCCAGCACCCAGCATCCCAGTGCCAGCAGCAGCAGGCCCAACAACCAGGCGACGACGACAAACAGTTTTTTGATCATTGCGCGGACAGCGTAAGGAATTCGGGTCAGGGGCCGGTGCGGCCGGAAGCGGTAATCTGCGCCGCTTCCACCGCGACGCCGTAATCCAGGTACAGGTACAGGCCCAGCAGGGCGCACAGCGGCAGGACGATCAGGACGAAGGTCGCCAGCGAAGGCGCCAGGCCGCGCCGGTACTGGGCCATTTTGGGACGGCGCGCGCCCGCCATGGGGAACAGCGGCTGGTCGGGATCCAGCGGCGACATCTGGCGCTCGCGCGCGATGCGGTCCAGCAGCGCGGAGCGATACGCGGCCAGTTCACCCGGCGGCCGATGGATATAACGGCCGGCGAAGCCGGCCAGCAATACCAGGCCGTATACCTCGCGTACCTCGATGGCGTCCTCGGGCAAGGCCTCGAGCTTTTCGAAGAATTCCGCGCCGGCACGCGTGGTCGAAAAGTAATGCCGCTGCAGGGGCGTCAGCCGCCACGCCGCCCCGCCGGCCCAGTCGCGCGACATGGCAAGCTCGTCGATCCAGGCCACGACGGCGAATAGCGCGGACTGCGTTTGCGCGGCGGTGTAGCCGCCGGCCTGCGCGCGCGCCACGGTCGCATCGAGCGATTGCTTGAGCTGCTCCGCGACCGCGGCCGCGTCCAGGGCACTATCGGGACCGCCGATCGCGGCCCTGGCCTGCTCCATGGAAGACACCCAGATATTGCTCAGCCGCACGGTTCTATCCCTTGATGACGATGAGTTGCAGGCGCATGTCGCTTGGCGAGTCCGGCAGGAACAGGGACAGGCGGCCGTCCCGGACGACGGCGTCCCAGGCTTCGGACAGGCTTTCGATGCGGAAATAGGCGCTGCCGGCGCGGCGCGGCATGCCCAGCGGCAGCGTTTGCAACGGCATGATTTCGATACCGGGCAGCGAGCGGGTCACCAGCGTTTCGATCTGATCCGGGGTGCCGAGCTTGGCCTCCAGCAGGATGGACTCGGACAGAGCGGCGGGTTCGACGCTGCTGCGCGCCATGATGTAGTAGCGGTGGCGCGGTCCGAAGAAGGACGGCGGCATGTCCGCGCGGAACAGGTTGCCCGAGGCGCCATCCTGTTCGAAGTGCACGAGCATTTCCGGTCCGATGGTGATCTCGTTCAGCAGGCGCCTGATCAGGTCCAGCACGCCCATGAAGGTGGGGCCCAGGTCCGTGTGCTTGTAAGGCCGGACCAATTGCTGGTTGTCGCGCGTTTCCCCGAGGAGGTCGCAGTATTCGGAGAAGGTGCTCAGTTCGCCGGCCAGTTGGCGCAGTACGCCGTACAGATGCCAGGGGTGGGTTTCGCGGGCCTCGACCAGGTGCATGATCTGCGGGCCGTAGCGGTTCAGGACGGACAGGGCCAGCAGGGGCGCGAACTGGCCGTCTTCGCCGGAGCGGCTGGCCACGGGCTGCTTGAAGACCTCCAGCTGGCGCGCGCGGCCGATCACTTCGTCGCGCAGCTCCATCATCATCAGCTGCAGCGGCTTGGACGCGGCCAGATTCAGACATGGCGGCACGAAGCGGGGGACGAGGCGTACGATTTCGCCGTCCTGCTCCAGGCGCGCGATCGGCATGACGTCGTAGTCGCTCAGGTCGTTGACTTCCTCTTCCCAGAACAGCCGCAGGACGTAGGTCATCAGGGTGACGCGGCCCTTGGCGCCGTTGGCATAGCGGTCGGGGACTTCCAGCGGGTCGGCCGGCACCGCCAGCCGCGCATCGGCCTGTACGGCATCGTCCAGGTTCTCGTACTTTTGCACGTTGGCCTGGTCTTCGATGTGGCGGCGCAGCCCCACATAAAGGGTGCGCGGGCCTTGCGAAAAATCGCCGAGCTCGAAGCGCCGCGATTCGATGCGGGCGTTGCCCGGTATTTCCGTCAGGGTGCCGTCACGCCAGCGCAGCGCCAAGTGGTCGACCACGATTTCGCGCGCGGCCAGCGCCGTGTCGTTGATGTCCAGCGCACCGAACCCCCAGCACCACGGCAGGGTAAGTTCGATCTGGCGCGCCAGCAGGCGTTCGGTCCAGGCGTCCTGGTACTGGAAATGATGGGGCTGCAGGAACAGGCCCTGGTGCCAGAACAAAGGTTGATTCAGGTGCGTAGCCATGCTTAGCCGTTGCGGTTCATTGTTTGGACGGAGCCGTCGCGGGGGCCGGGGATGCTTGCCCGGATGCGGGGTACGAGGGTTGCGCGAGAGGCGGGGAAATCTGGCCTCCCTTGGGGCGCACCGGTTCCACGGGCGGTGTGCGGGTGCCTGGAGATTCCTGGATGCCATCGGCGCCCAGGCGCAGCTCGATCTTCAGCGGTTCGGGCGCCGCGTTGCGGGTCTTGACCACGATGCCGCTTGAATCGATTTCCACGCCTATCTGGTACAGGCGCGCGCTGCGCGCCGGGTCCAGGTGGTAGTAGCCGGTCACCAGGCCGACGTACTGCGCCTTTTCGACGCGCGGCAGGACGATGACCCGGTTTTCTCCCGGCGTGACGAACAGCCGGTTCAGCGCCAGCAGCCCTGGCGGCGGCGCGTCGGCCAGGAGCAGCGCCGACATCTTCGACGAGCTGGTGGCGTACGGCGCGAAGACGCTGGGGTCCTCCATCTGCACGACCGTCATCGCCAGCGTATGGGGTTGGCCGGTGGACTGGTTCAGCTTGGGATCGGCCGTGACGGCCAGCTGTATGCCGTCGCCGGCATAGGTCCATTTCATGGCTTTCAGCGCGTCGCCTTCGGAATTGCCGCCCATCATGCTGTTCAGGGAACTGCATGAGGACAGCGCGGCCGCGCACAGCAGGGCGGCGAAGGCGCGGCGGGTCAGGTGGCGGGTGGAATTCATCGCGGTGCGTTCAACCGAGCAGCATGACCACGGTCTGGCTGGGCGCCGAGACCAGGCCGATGGTGTTGTTGGCGTTCTGGGTGGTCATGCAGGTAAGCCGCACGCCGGGAGGTCCGCCCACCATGATGGTGGGGGTGCCGGTCACGAAGGCCACTTCGCCCATGATCTCGCCGCAGGCAACGCCGCCTCCGGCGGTGCCGGCCTGGTCGCCATTGGTCAGCAGGATGGTCGACGCCTGGTTCATCGCGGGCATGCCGCATACCAGGACGTTTTCGACGATGCTTCCCGGGTCCGCCATTTCCGTGGTGCCGATGTTCGGATAGGGCACGGGGATGGGGGCCGGCGCGGCCGGCGTCAGGCAGACGTCGGGCACGGTTGCCATGGCCATCGCGCCGCCGATATTGAGCATGAACATGGTCGCTTCTCCCTATCAACCGATCTGGACGGAATTGGCGTCCACCGCGACGCGGTCGGTCGCCTTCAGGTCCGCCGTCGCGGCCTGGACGGACCAGTCCTCGGCGACCGTCTGCCGCAACGAGCCCGCGGTTACCTCTTCGTGCCCGGCGACACGCCGCACGCTTTGCGCCAGATGGGTCTCGCCGCGCGTGGCGATGTCCAGCCGCGTACCGCTGACATCGGTGCGCGCGGTCCAGGTGGTATGCAACGTTTCCCCCGCGATGCGCAGCGAATCCACGCAGGCCTCGACGCGATGGAAGGCCGCGTCTGCCTCCCGCGCCTTGAGGGAAAGCGACGGGCCGGCGTCCAGCGACACGCCGTGGGCGGCATCCAGTTCGAGCCGGCCCTGCGGCGCCGACAGGCGCAGGCTGCCGGGGATCTCGATACGGGCGACGGCTTCTGGCGACCCTCGCTCCAGCACGCTCAGAACATAGCCGCGGCCGTCCGCCACGCTGACAAGCACGAGATCGCCGACGTCGGGCTGCAGCAGGCAGCCGGCGGCCTGCGCCACCCAGAATGCCCCTTCGTCGGTCAGCGCGCCGTAGCGCGCGCCGTCGCGCATGACGAGCCGCGCATGGTACATGCGGGCGCCCGCGAATGCATCCGTGGAGGGCGGCGCGTCAGGCGGTTCTGCCTGTGGGCCGGTGTGGGGTGCGGTGGCCGATCGAAGCGCGGATTGAGGACGGGTCATGGCAATTCCGGTCGCATAAGGGTTAAACGGGTGGCCGCCAGAGTTCCGCGGCACGCAGTTCGGGATCGTCGCGGCGCACGTTTTCAAGCACGGTCTCGCGCCAGGATGCGTCGGGCAGTTCGGCGGCGTGCAGCTTCGCGCCGGTCATGTCCGCGCGGCTGAAGTCCGCGTGCGCCGCTCGCAGATGCGATAGATCGGCATCCGCCAGTCTGCTGCTCCCGAAGGAGATGCCTACCGAGCTGGCGGCGTAGAACCGCGCGCCTTGCAGCGATGCGCCGGCAAAGCTGGCACGGTCCAGGCGGGCCTGGTCGAATATCGCGCCGTCCAGCCTCGCGCCATCGAAGCGGGCGTTCTCCAGCACGGCGGTGTAGAACGACACGCCGGGGGCGGTAATGCCCGTGAAGTCGGCATCGGGCGCATGGGCGCGATTGAAGCTGCATTGGGCCAGGATGGCGCCTGCCATCGATGTCCCTGCCAGTTTGGTATCGGGCAGATGGCTTTGTTGCCAGGCGGCACCGGCCAGGTCCAGGCCGGACAGGTCGCATTCCGAAAGCCAGGCGCGGTCCAGCTTGGCGGTCTTCAGCCGCGCGCCCGGGAATGCGGTATTCTGCGCCGCCAGGCGTGCCAGTTCGGCCAAATGGAAGTCCGCTTCCTGCCATACGCAATCCTTCATCCAGACCTTGGTCAGTTTGGCCGCGCGCAGCGAAACGGCGTGGCCGCGACAGGCCGTGAAGGATGCGCTCTCCAGCGCGGCCCCATCCATATTGGTGCCGTCCAGTCGGCAGCGCGCCCAGATGGTCCGCCGCATATCGGCGCCGTCGAAACGCGCGCCCCGCACGTCCAGGCCGGCCAGCCGCAGGCCCGACAGATCCGCCTCGCGCAGGTCGGCCCCGGCCAGCGCGTCGGGTGGCAGGGTTTCGCCCGCGCGCAGCGCTTCCAGCAGGGTGTTCCGGTTCTGATCGTCACTGGCCACGGGCGTATTCCTCCAGCAGCCGGCAGCGTGTCAAAAGCGCCTGTTCGAGTTTGATTCCCTGCACGGTGGCGGTACGGGTATCGGCGGCGTGCAGGTTCGCGCCCGTCAGGTCGACGTCCTGCAGCACGACCTGGCGCAGCCGCGCCTTCATCAGGTTGGCGCCGCGCCAACTGGCCTGGACGATACGGCTGCCGGTGAAATCGCAGGTGCGCGCCTCCAGATGCCAGCCGTCCGTGCCGGACAGGTCGCAGTTTTTCAGGAAACCCCGGTCCATGCACGTTTCGCGCAGCGTCGCATGGCCGAGATCCGTGTCCTGCAGCACGGCCCGGTCCAGCCGCGCGCCATTGAAGCTGGCATCGCGCAGGCTGGTGCCCTTGAGCGTGCGCAGGCCCTGCAGGTGCGCGCCGCCGAAGCGCGCACCGCCGGCCTTGCAGGCCGTCAGCGTGGCGCCTCCCAGCGCGGCGCCTTCGAGCGTGGCGCCTTCCAGGCTGCACTTGTCGAACAGCGCTTTGTCGAAGCGGCTTTCGGCGGCGTCGGCCGCGGCGAAGCTGCAGGACTTGTAGCGCGCCTCCATGCCTTGCGCGCGGCGCAGGATAGTCTTGGCGAAGTCGCAGCCGATGGCCTGCGCGTGCGTCCAGGTGCTGGCGCCCAGGTCGGCTTGCGCGAAGACAGTCTTTTGCAGTCGCGCCAGGGTAAAGTCCGCGCCCGCGGCGTCGGCCTTGGCCGCCCGGCAGCCGTTCCACTGCGTGCGCGCGAAACGGGCCTTGGCCAGCCGCGCGCCGTCCAGGTCGCAGTCCTCCAGCAGGCAGCCGGCCAGGTTGGCGCCCTGCAGGTCGGTCCCGCGCAGCACGCATCGGCGCAGCACGGCATCGGTCAGGTCCACGCCGTGCAGGTCCAGGCCGGAAAGATCCAGGCCGGTCAGCGACGTCCAGCGCGCCGATGCGCCGCCGGCATGGCGGGCGAGCAGGGCGGCGCGATCCAGCACGTCGCGCGGTCCACGCGGCAGCCCTTCTTCCGGGATCGGGATATCGGGTGGTTTCTGCTCGCGCAACGCATCGGCCTTGGCGGCGATGTCGGCCGCCTTCGCCTGCACGCCGGCGATCCTGCCCTGGAATTCTTCGTATTGCTTCAGCAAGGCCTGCTTTTTGTCCGGTGCGATGCGCAGGGATGCGATCAGCGCGGCGGGGTCGACGTCGACTTGCGGCCGCGCCTTGGCGCGCGCCATCGCGGCGTCGAAATCTCCGCCGAATTCCTTCCACTTGGCGCGGACCTCGGCTTCCCCGGCGGCCAGGGCGTCGGCGACATACTGCCGGACCGCCGCCTTGAAAGCCGCCGGTTCGCTGGGCCACGCCGGCGCCGGCGGCAGCGGCGCGACGCCGGCGGGATCGGCCTTGGCCAGCTTGTCGGCCAGCGGGCCGAAGCCGAACGCGCGGCTGTGCTGGTCCGCTTCGGCCAATGCGCCCTGGCGCGCATCGGCAATTGTCTTGGCGACGTTGGCGCGATGCGCCTGCGCGGCCTTTTCCGCATCGGCCGTGGCCTGGGCCGCGGCGGCGCTCAGCGCCTGGGCCTCGGGGCCGGGCGCGGGCGGCGCGGAGGGCGTCGGCGTCGCGCGCATGTCGTCCTGCTCCTGCCACTGGCGCGCCCAATATTGCAGTGTCGCGGGCTCGTCGGCCATGCGCTCGGTGAAGACGGCGACACCCAGGACGTCTTCCGCGTCCTCGCGCCGCACGGCCGTCTCGGCACGGTACAGCACAAGGACGCGCTGGTCGTTGGGAAGCAGCCAGACGGTGTCCAGGTCCAGGGGCAATTCGGCGCGCTGGTCGGGCGTGGCCGCATGGCGGAGCAACAGGCGCGGGCGCATGCCGGGCAGCTTGCCGCGCAGTTCCGCGTGGCGTGGATGCATGTTTTCCGCAAACCACGCTTCGTCGCCGCGCCAATAACCCTGGCCGCACTGATCCTGTTCGAAGCGGTCGAACCAGCGGGGATCCGTATCGTCCGGCAGCCATGGCAGGCGATCGCGCTGCCAGCGGGCATCGAAGGATCCCAACCAGCGCGTCAGGTCCGGGCTTCCTTGCGGCAGCACCCCGAGGACGGCGGGCCGCGGCGTGTCGGCCGGCCGCAGCACCGGCGCCTCGGGGCGTTCCACGTTGGGCAGGGCCACGCCATCGGCCTGGTCGGCCGCCGCGCAATGGCCGCGCCCATGCGGGTTGGCGGCCCAGCCCTTGCCGCCGTAGGCCCGCTCCAGGCCCAACGGCATGCGCGCGAAAGGCCGCGGCTGGCTCGCCTGCCAGCCGGCGATGCCGCGGGTCCAGATACGGTCGCCCTGCACCAGCACTTTCTTTTCCAGGCCGCCCACCCCGACGCGGACCGTCAGGCCGGTTACCTCCGAGCCTTCCGGCGCGCAGGCGTCGCCCGCCACGCCGAAGCCGGCGCGCGACTTCTTTTGGGAGAGATCGAAGGGCTGCTTGCGGAACAGGGGCATCAGGGCTGCCCAGGTATCCTGCTCGGATACCAGCTTGCCGTCCAGGCCGCAGCAATAGCCGACGGTCACGGTCAGCGAGGGTTGCCCGCCGCGGGACTGGTGGCCCAGCAGCAGCATCGCGTCGGCGGGTTTGTATACGCGCATCGTGTTATCCGATCGTGACGATGGTGCCGTTGATCGAGACGTCGCCGAACGTTTCGATTTCCACGCCGGTCGTGGCCGACACCGAAAGCGTGGACGTCTCCATGGCGATGGCGGCGTTGGTCAGCTCCATCGTCGAGATCCCGCCCTCGATCGTGGTGGTGGCCAGGCTGGTCAAAGTCGCCGTGCCCCAGCCGTCCAGGGTCAGCGTTTCGCTGGTCAGCTTGGCGCCGGCGGGCTCCAGGCTCAGGCTGGAAGCCACGGAGCCCAGCCATGCATCCGGCGTGAACAATTTGTAGGTCTCCAGCGCGGCGATTTCCATGGCGCCCACCTTTTCCTCCTTTTCGGCCAGCACGCCGCTCCATTTCGCGGCGATCCAGGACGTCAGGGCATTGGTGTGGGCCGATGCATCGTGGACATGGTTCTTTTCGAGCAGGTTGATTTCCTTGGAAAGAACCGCTTCTAGGGAAAGCTTGGCGCCCAGGGTGGTTTCGAACGTGGCGGCTTCGTTCATTTCGGCTTTCGCGCCGAAGTAGTTGCCGATGGTGATGGCCTCGACGCTTTCGATCTTCATGCCGAGGAAGTTCTCGATGACGATGCCGCCGCTCTGGCCGATGCTGACGCCGGTGGGCAGGTCCTGCACTTCCGACCCGGTGAAGTTTGCCAGGCCCTCATTGGTGTCCGATCCCGCCGCCACGCGGTAATGGCCGGGAACCTCGATCAGCATGCTGGTGCCGGAGAACAGTTCGCCGTGCTGCTCCGTTTTCAGGTGCCAGCCGTCGCCCACGCCTTCCTCATCCGATTTGCCCAGGTTCAGCGAGGTCTCCTGGACGGGGCTCGACAGGTAGACGGCCTGCTCGTCCTCGGTGCCGCCCGGCGCGGAGTCCGCCAGCACCAATTGGTTGCCGCCGGGCGTGGTAATCGCGTGGTGCGCGGAGTTCTGCGCGTTGACCACGCTGGGCGCCTCGCTGTTGGGCAGCGCGGAAACAATGACCGGGCGGTCCGGGTTGCCGTTCAGGAAGGCGATCAGCACCTCGGTCCCTTCGCGCAGCGGAAAATGCATGCCCGCGTTGGTCAGCCCTTGCGAGCTTGCGCCGCCGGCGTAGGGCGTGGCCATGCGCACGAAGGCGGAATTCCGGTCGCCGTCGTACCGCTGGCGCGCGAACAGGAAACGCACCTTGTAGCGGCCGTCGGCATCGGGCTGCGCGTAGCGCTTGGGCGAACCCGGCGTGGCGACGTCGACGAAGCCGTTGATCAGGCGCGCGACCTGCGGCACCGGTGTATCCAGCGGGGCCCGGAACTGCAGCGGGCCGGAGGCGCTGTCCTCCGGGTCCAGCGTGCGGGGCAGGGCCACGAATGCGGCGCGATAGGCTTGCAGATCGGTCTGCGGTTCGGTTTCGACGGCTTGCGTGCCTTCATGGGAGACCTGGACCACGTAGTACTGGCCCGGGTCCATGCCGCGCAGGTATTCCGATACGGACAGAAAGCGGCCGGCGCGTATGCCGGGCGTGCGCGCTTCGCCTTCCACGCGCAGGCGTTCGCATGCCAACTGCTGCGCGCGCCACGCGGCCAGCGTGGCGCCGGAGATAACGGTGTCGCCTTCCAGTTGCTCGAAGTGATCGGCGGCGCTGTGGATCTCTCCAAGCGTTTGCACGTCGCCGGGCTTGGGCACGTCGGCCTGGCTGGACAGCGTCAGGGTGGTGTTGCCCTGTTCCTGGAAATCGTGCAGCACGACCATGCCCGGCGGCAGCGCGACACGGCGGTTCAGTTGCGTGATGGCGATTTCGCGGGCGTCGGGATCGATCATGCCCTTGGGATAATGGACGGCGTTATCCGGCGTGTCCGGCTGCTGCGATACGTCATTGGCGAAGACCACCGATTCCCTGTCCGTGCCTTGCTCGAACCAGAAGTACACGCCGTAGTACTCCAGCTTGCGCTTCAGGAAGTCGAGGCAGGTCTCCTCGAACTGGCATGTGAACTCGGTGCGGGTGGACGTCAGCTGCGTGGCCGAGATGCGGTAGTCGTAGGGCGCATTGTCGGTGCTGTACGGCTCGTCCAGGCCGGCATAGCCCAGAAGCTGCTTGATCAGGTCGGCCAGGTCGCGCATCAGGTAGATGTCCGACCAGCGCATGTTGCGCAGGCGCGCCATGCGCGGTTCCAGCGTGAGCCGATAGTAATGGTGGACCTCGTCGCGGCCGCGCTCGACGCCCTGCGTCACGATACCGCTCCATTGGCGGACATCCCCGGCGGGGGTGCGGCAGGAGAGGGTCGCGGGCTGGTTCAGCAGTTTCTCCAGCGCGATGCCGCCCTGGCTCACGGCCAGCGTGATGTCGAACCGGTAGAGCAGCGATATCCCTTCGGTACCCTGCCAGTGCGTCACGAGGACGTCGTCGGCGGGCGACGCCGACGTCCGCAGCATGCCGCTCAGGGCTTCGCATCGGAAGCTGTAGTCGTAGGTGTTGGCCATGGCGGGGTTCCCTATTGTCTTGTCATCCGAAGGTGATCAGCGGTCCGCTGGCGTAGAGGTTTCCGACCGCGACGAACTCGATGTTTCCCAGCGAATGCAGTTCGACCGACGTGCTTTGCACCGTGGCGCTGGCCGGCGTCATCGTCAGGGATGTCGTCTCGCCGACTTCGATCGTGGTCAGCGCGGTCGACTTGATGGTCGTGCTGGTGACGGCTTCGAAGTACAGGCTCGCGCCCAGCAGGCTGGCGCCGCTGACATTCAGGCGCATGAAGGCGGTCGCCGGCGAGCCGATGGCGGTGTTCGGCGAAAGCAGTTCGAACTCCGACGTGGCCACGGTATTCCACGTTCCCACCAGCGTATTGCGCGTCGCGGCGACGCTTTTCTCCGACTCCACGACCTTGGTCGCGGACACGTTGACGTCGCTGACCGCCGCCTCCACTTTGTCCTTCTTGAACGGGGTGAAGACTTTCGACGTCGACATGTCGACGGCCAGCTTGGCGCTGAGATTGAAATCGCAGTTCAGCGACTCCTTCATTTCGGCCTTGACGCCGAGGAAGTTGCTGACCGCCACGCCCGCCGTGTTTTCCACCTTGGCGCCGACGAAGTTGGTCATGACGATGCCGCCGGTGGTGGCCCCGCTGATGCCCGGTGCGAACGACTTGACCGAACTGAGGAAGCCCGCCAGGACCTCGTCGGAGCCGCCGGCCGACATGCGCAGGTGGCCGGGTACTTCGATCAGCATGCTGGTGCCGGCGTTGCTCAGGCCCTGCGTGGACGCGCCGCCCGCATAAGGCGTCGCCATCCGCACGAAGGCGGGGGTGCGCGCCAGCCCCTCGGCGCGCAGGCGCCCGCAGGCCAGTTCCTCGGCCCGCCAGCGTGCCAGCGTGGCGCCGGAAATCTGCGTATCTCCTTCCACCTGCTCGAAGTGGTCGTCACCGCTATGGATTTCGCCCAGTCCCTTCTCGGCCTGCGGCAGCGGCACTTCGGCCTGGCTCGTCAGCGTCACCGAGGTGTTGGCGTAATCCTGGTGGCCGTGCAGGACGACCGTCCGGGGAAGCAGGCCGACGCGGCGGTCCAGCCGGGTAATGGCGATGTGGCGGGCGTCCGGATCCTGATGCCCGCGCGGATAGTACACAGCGGTGTCGGCGGCCGACGGCTGTTGGGTGACGTCGTTGGCGAAGACCAGCGATTCGCGGTCCGACCCCTGCTCGAACCAGAAGTAGACACCGTAGTACTCCAGCTTGCGCATGAGGAAATCCAGGCAGGTCTCCTCGTACTGGCAGGTGAACTCCGTCTGCGTGCGCGTCAATCCGGTTGCGGCGATACGGTAGTCGTAGGGACTGTGCTCGCTGCTGTAGGTGTCCGTCAGGCCGGCGTGCCCCAGCATCTGCTTGATCAGGTCGGCCAGATCGCGCTTCAGGTAGACATCGGACCATTGCATATTGCGCAGCCGCGCCAGGCGCGGCTCCAGCACGACCTGGTAGTAGTAGTGCGTCTCGTCGCGGCCCGCTTCGCCTGCGCGGGTGATGACGCCGTGCCAGCGCCGGGTATCGCCGCCAGGGACCCTGGCCGTCAGGGTGACGGTCTGGTCGAGCAGGGTTTCCAGCGCGAGATCGGCCCGGGCCACGGCCAGGGTGATCTCGAATCTGTACGGCCGCGACAAGGCCTCGACGCCGTGCCACCGGGTCACCAGCACCCGGTCGGCATGGCTCGTCGAGCCCTGCAGCGCACCTTCCAGCGCGGTGCACTGGAAGGTGTAGTCGTAGACGCTGGCCATGGTGGGCATCAGTCGGCGGCCGCCTCCGTGGTCGTGATCTTCCAGTCACCGTTCTCGCCCGGTTCCACGAGCATGGCGCTGAGCGTGCGGCCGTCCGCCATCGCGGACAGCACCGCGTCGGAGAGGACCGGCGTCAGGCTCTTGCGCAGGATGAAATCGATGTTGCGGGCGCCGCTGTCCACCTCGGTGCAACGGGCGGCGATGGTGTCGGCCACCGTCGGCGCGAACTCCAGCCTGATGCGGTTGGACGCGGCCAGCCGCTGTTGCAGCTTGCCCAGCTTGAGTGTGACGATGCCGGCCAGTTCGGAGGCCGGCAGGGTGTAGTAGGGCACCACGGTCATGCGCGCCAGCAGGGCGGGCTTGAAATGTTTGGCGAGAACGGGATGTATGGCCGCGGCGAGGGTGTCGGCGTCGGGCCTGCCGTCCTGCGTCAGGCGCGTGATTTCTTCGGTCGCCAGGTTGCTCGTCAGGAAGACCACCGTGTTGCTGAAGTCGATGACCCGGCCTTCGCCATCGGACAGGCTGCCCTTGTCGAAAACCTGGTAGAAGAGATTGACCACGTCCAGGTGGGCTTTCTCGACTTCGTCCAGCAGGACCACGGAATAGGGGCGCTTGCGTACCGCTTCCGTCAGCACTCCACCTTCGCCATAGCCGACGTAGCCCGGGGGCGAACCGACCAAGCGGCTGACCGTATGCTTTTCCTGGAATTCGCTCATGTTGATCGATACCAGGGCCTGGTCGCCGCCGAACAGTTGGTCGGCGACGGCAAGGGCGGTTTCGGTCTTGCCCACGCCGGACGGGCCGACCAGCAGGAACACGCCCATCGGCTGCTGCGGATCGCGCAGGCCGGATTGCGCGGCCTTGACGACGGCAGCGATCTGGTCCACCGCGTGGTCCTGGCCCCGGATGCGTTCCTTCACATGGTCGGACAGCGCCATCACGCCGCTGACCGCATCGCGCTGCATCTTCCCCAGCGGCACGCCGGTCCAGTCGGATACCACGCGGGCGACGGCGTCCGGATCGGTCTCGACGAACACCAGCGGTTCGCGGCCCTGCAATTCCTTCAGCCGCGTGCGCGCCTGGGCCAGGCGCGCATCCAGCGCCGCGGTATCGACGGGGTCCGCCGTGCCGGCCTCGCCGTTATCCGCCGGGGCGGCGGTGGCGGTTTCCGGCTCGCCCGCATCGGCGGACGCGCCCGGATCCCGGGTATCGGCGGTGCCGGTGGCGTCGCCCGCCTGCGCGCCGGCGGCGCCGGTGGGATTGACCGGCGGCGTACCCTGCGCCTGGCCCAACTGCCGGCGCAGGTCCAGTACGGCCTGCGCCGCCTCTTTCTCTTCGAGCCAGCGGGCCTGCAAGGCGGCGCGGCGCGCTTCGAGGCTGGCGCGCTCTTCGACAATGGCGTCCAGGCGTTCGCTGTGGCTGCCCGGTTCGTAGCGCACATCGCGCGTCAGGGCTTCGCGCTCGCGCTCCAGGCCCGCCAGCAGGCTCTCCAGGTTTTCGAGTTCGGCGGGCTTGATGCCCAGGCCGATGCGCACGCGCGCGGCGGCGGTATCCAGCAAATCCACGGCCTTGTCCGGAAGCAGACGGCCGGTGATGTAGCGGCTGGACAGTTCCGCGGCGGCCACGATGGCATCATCGCGCACCGTGACGCCGTGCGCGGCCTCGTAGCGGTCCTTCAGGCCGCGCAGTATCTGCACGGCGGTGGGGACGTCCGGCTCGTCCAGTTTGACCACCTGGAAGCGCCGCGCCAGCGCGGGGTCTTTTTCGAAGTACTTCTTGTATTCGCTCCATGTGGTCGCGGCGATGGTGCGCAGCTCGCCCCGCGCCAGCGCCGGTTTCAACAGGTTCGCGGCATCCGTGCCGCCGCTCTGCCCGCCGGCGCCGATCAGCATGTGCGCTTCGTCGATGAACAGGATGGTCGGCCGCGCCGAACCCTTGATCTCGTCGATGACGCCGCGCAGGCGGTTCTCGAACTCGCCCTTCACGCTGGCGCCCGCTTCCAGCAGGCCCAGGTCCAGGCCCAGCAGCCGGGTGTCGCGCAGGAAGTCGGGGACGTCGCCGTTGACGATGCGCAGGGCCAGGCCTTCGACCACGGCGGTCTTGCCCACGCCGGGTTCGCCGACGCAGATGGGATTGTTCTTGCGGCGCCGCGCCAGGATATCGATCATCTGCCGGATTTCGGCGTCGCGGCCGAAGACCGGGTCGATCTTGCCGGCTGCCGCCTTGGCGGTGAAGTCTTCGCAGAAGCGCCCGATGGCGGCATCGCCGGCCGCCGCGGGTCGCGTGCCGCCGCCGGCCGCGCTATCCGCGATCTGCGTGCTGGCCTCGGTGGATCCATCGACGATGTTGCCGAATTCCGCGGTCAGTTGTTCGCGGGAGATCGCCCGCAGCGTTTCAGCGTAGCGGGTGCCCGCGCCGTAGTAGCTCAGCCGCGATACCAGCGCCAGCAGCATCGCGCCGCTGCGCACCCGGCTCTCGCCCAGGGTGATGGATGCCGTCAGCCAGGATTCCTGCACCCACTCGGTCAGCAAGCCCGAGAAGACGGGACGTCCCGGATTGCCGTTCTTCAGCTGGGCCAGCGTTTCGTCCAGCTGGGCGCCCAGCCGCAGGGGATCGATGTCAAAGCGGGCCAGAATGCGATGGACGTCCCCCGCGGGCTCTTCCAGCAGCCGCCGCAGCATATGTTCGACGGCGATCTCATAATGGTTGCGCGCCAGCGTCAGGCCCGCCGCGCCTTCGAGCGCCGCGGAACACGTCGGGTTCAGGCGCGCGAACAAAGGTTTCAGTTCTACCAGCATCATTGCAAAGCCCCTTCGGATATCCGTGATGATTCGGTGTCGATCGGCAGGAATACATCGTCGTAGCGCGGCCACGGCACGGTGGCGTCGTCGGGATCGTCTTCCGGCAGCCAGGTGTTCAGGCCGAGCTGGTGCCATCCGATGCCCAAGCCCGCTCCGGGCCGTTGCCGCGGCGATACATGCAATGCCAGGACGCATCGCAATGGTGTCTTCAGATACAAGGCGATGGCGTCGACCAGTTCGGTGTGCCGCTTCGTCCCGGGAAGCAGGTCCGGCAGGCGGTCCGGCGGAAATGGCCCGACGTGCACTACCAGGCCGCCGGAGCGTTCCTCGATGCGGCTGCCCAGCAGCGCGTCTTCGCCCAGCACGCAGGCCTGCTCGTCAAGCAGGCAGCGCGCGGGACGCGGGATGAACACGGTTTCCGCCACGCACGGCTCGACCGAAACCGGCAGCTTGTCGAGCAGTCCCGACACGAGCGATTCCAGGCCCAGGGCAGAGCGCGGGAACTGGTTGAAATTGCCTGCGTGCGGCAGCAGCGCGCGCGCGGCCTGCCGTCCCGTCAGGCGGGTGCCGCTCAAGCCGACCAGCGAGAAAAGCTGGTCCAGCCGCTTGGGGTCGCGCCGCTCGGTGACGGCCAGCCACAAGCGATTTTTTTCCCATGCGCGAAACAGCAGGGGGTAAAGCGCGGCGTGCAGGATGTCGACGAAGTCGCGCGCGGTCGAATTGCCCTGCAGGTGCTGGTCGATCAGGTCTTCGGTATAGAAGGTCGGCAGGGGCGAGGTCACCCCATACAGCCCGAAGAAGTTCGCGGTAATGCGATACGTGCCGGCGTCGTCGCGTTCGATCGTCTCGATGTCGCGGTCGGGAAAGGAAAGCGACAGCGCCGGCCGCACGCGCACGTTGGACGTGAATGCGGCTTCGTCCGTCGCGCGCAGCCGCAACAGGCGCAGTGCCTGGAAAAACGCGTAGCGGTGGCCCTCCGCCAGCAGCGGATCGGCGCCTGGATCCACTACAGCAGACGGTAGCGGCCGATCTTCGCGGGCCATTTCAGGGTCTCTCCGTTGACGGTATCCACCAGCGTCAGGGCGCTGTAGGTATTGATCGCGGTCGTGCCCGCCAGGAATTCATCCAGGACGGTGCCGAAAAGGAACAGGCTGCCCGGCCCGGGGAAGTGATCGCCGCGGCATTCGATGGTGACCTCGCTGCCCTGCACCGGCATGCCGCGCACGATGCGGCGGGCAGGCTCGACGGCGACGCCCGCGATGGATTCGATGCTGCGCCGCGCCGCCGCGTTGCGTTGGGCGTCGACCTGGCGCGGCGGAATGTAAAGCGACAGCAGGTCGCGCAACTGGCCTTCGCTGGCCAGCGCCAGGTGGTTGGCGTTCAGGTGGGAAAGCACGCGCCACAGCAGGGCGCTGTCGATGACCGGCGGGCAGTGCGGCGTCACGCCGTGGATGTTGCGAAAGCCGATGCGCGGCGGCGAGTTGTCCGTCGGCTCGCTGATGTCGCCCAGCCGCAGGCCTTCCGGCAGCGCGCCATGCGTGCACGTCAGTCGTATCGATAGCGTCTGCTGCTGCGGGGGATCGCTGGCGGTATAGGGCAGGCTCAGGAAGTGGTCGTAGTCGCGATGCAGCGCCGACGCCCGTATGCTGACGTTGTAGGAGGTCTCGTCGCCCCGGAACGCGGAGACCGGATGGTATTCGCGTTCGCTGCCGTCGCTTGCGCGGGCCCGCACGCTGTCGACAGAGAAAATGCGCTCGACCGCCTTGCTGCTGCGCGCGACCGGGTGAACCCGATAATCGGGCTGCAGGTGGTCGACGCGGATGGGATGCGCATCCTGGGTGAAGACATTGGCCGCGGGCGTGGCATGCATGATGAAGCTGGACGTGCCGACGGCGGGGGCCCAGTCCGGTACCTGGTCGAACAGTATCTGCACCGAAAACGCCGTCGCCTTGCCGCGGCCGGTCCACTGGGACAGGCCGCTCAGGTCCAGGAACATCAGCTTTTCCGGCAGCGCGAAATATTCGTGCAGTACGCGCCACGCGGGATGGGATCCCACCGGCCACGGCAGCAGTTCCAGGTCGGGCCGCAGTCCGGCGGGCTCGATGCTGGAGGGCGGCAAGGTCGTGACCGGCCCGCCTTCGGCGCTGATCCGCACCTCGCTGACGTAGCGCTGCAGCAGCAAATAAAGGCGCGCGGCGTCGGCCGGCGCATCGCCCAGGTACAGGCGGATACGGTCGCTCTTCCAGTCCGCCGCAGCGGGCCCCACCATGGCGAACTGCAGGCGCAGCGAGCGCGGCCGCGTGCCGCCGCCTTCCCACTGCACGGATTTCAGTTCGACCGGCTCCAGCGTCACCGGAAACGAGGCGCGAAAGAGGGTACGC
Source organism: Bordetella sp. (assembly GCF_057362025.1). Taxonomy (NCBI): domain Bacteria; kingdom Pseudomonadati; phylum Pseudomonadota; class Betaproteobacteria; order Burkholderiales; family Alcaligenaceae; genus Bordetella; species Bordetella sp. The sequence continues at coordinate 96,784 of NZ_JBMQQZ010000066.1, forward strand.
TGGCCATCGACGGGCACCGATGCGAACTCGGTCCCGGCGGGAATGACGACCGGTTCTTCCAGCGTGGCGCGCGGCTCGTAGCGCATGATCGTCATGCACGGCAGCGGCCGCAGCATGTGCGGAAAAAGCAATTGCGCGACGTTCTGGATGAATTCGGGAAAATCATCGTCCAGGCGGTGCCGGACCAGGCCGGTCATGAAGGCGACGCCTTCCAGCAGGCGTTCGACGTCGGGATCGCTGGCACTGTCGGCGCCCAGGAGCGGCGCCAGCGCGGGATTGCCGGCGGCGAATTCGGCCGCGAGGGTGCGCAGATACCCCAGTTCCTGTTCGTAGTAGCGGTTCAGCATGCCCTTACTGCCTCATGACGGATAGCCGTTATTGCCTGCGCAGCGATACCCTGCCGTTGGATGCGACGTGCGAGGCCAGCCGCACGGCGATCTCGCGGTCGTCCACCGCGATGAAGCCGGAAATCGCGAAGGCCAGGGACAGCACCTCGTCCTGGATCTCCGTGAAGGTGATCCGAGGTTGCCGCAGGCGCGGTTCGTAGCGTTGGATCATGCGGGTCATGTCCTCGATCATTTCCCCCGTGGTGCCCGTGCTGAAGGACCCCGCCAGGTTGGTGAAATCCGGCACGCCGAACGTCAGATCGATCGGCACGCTGCCTTGCCGGGTATTCAGGATGCGGCGCAGGTGTTCCAGGATGGAGTCCACCAGGATCTCCGCCCGCGTGATATGGGAGCGTTCGTCGTCGGCTCCCAGGCTGGCGATGCGTTCCAGCAACCGGTGTTCGCGCATGGCGGCGAGGCGGACGCGAACGTCCGCCTTCCATCCTTAGGCCTTCGGGGCCAGCCACGAATCTTCGGATTCGATGCCGTCCGGCTCCCACGTCCACGTGATCTTTTCATAGGTCAGCTGGACGTCTTCCATGTGGCCGAGCTGGCGGTTGTCGGGCTGCAGGCAGTTCGGCACCCACAGATGCGTGCCGACGACGACCGCGTTCTCCAGCTTGATGGTGTAGTACTTTTCCTCGGTTCCCTTCGGGCTGATGCGGTAGAACTCCAGGACGGCGGTCTTGAGCTGTTCGCCGGAGCACAGCGCCTGGTAGATCTTGGGCGACGACTTGTCGATTTCCTTGGTCAGCGTCATGCCCAGGTGCTGGCGCTTGCCGGAAGGCAGGCCGGACTGGGGATTCTTGGGGATCTCGATGTTGTGTTCCACCGCTTGCACCAGGATCTTGCCCTGGTGGCCGGTGATTTCGCACGAACCTTCGATCTTGCCTTGGTTCTGGCCTTCGAGGGTGAGGTAGCAGGGCATAGCCATGTTAAATTCTCCTTGCAGTTGATGACGCTAAAGGCAGCATGAGACCGGTGGCGTGCCGGTGGCAGCCGGCACGCCAGTTCCGGTAGTTCCTGTGATCAGCTCTTGTCGAGCTTGCCCACCAGCGACAGCGTGAAAGACGCCCCCATGTACTTGAAGTGCGGGCGCACCTTCAAACCGACGCGATACCATCCCGGGTCGCCTTCGACATCCGATACGGTAATTTCCGCCTGGCGCAGCGGGCGGCGGCTACGCACGCCCGGCGCAGGATTGTCCATGTCAGCCACGTACTGGCGGATCCAGTTGTTGAGCTCGGATTCCAGGTCGGTGCGTTCCTTCCATGTCCCGATGTTCTCGCGCTGTATCACCTTGATGTAGTGGGCCAGGCGGCTGACGATGAAAATATAGGGAAGCTGGGTGCCGAGCTTATAGTTCAGCTCGGCTTCCTTGCCTTCCTTGTTGTTGCCGAAGAACTTCGGCTTCTGCACCGAGTTCGCCGAGAAGAACGCGGCATTGTCGGTGTTCTTGCGCATGGTCAGGGCGATGAAGCCCTGTTCGGCCAGTTCGAATTCGCGGCGTTCGGAGATCAGCACCTCGGTGGGGATCTTGGTCTGGGTCTCGCCCATGGCCTCGTAGTTGTAGATGGGCAGGTCGCTGACCGTCCCCCCACCCTGCGGGCCGATGATGTTGGCGCTCCAGCGGTATTGCGCGAAGCTGTCGGACAGCCGGCTGGCGAACGCGAAGGCGGCATTACCCCACAGGAAGTCCGTATTCCCCCCGGTGACGTCTTCGTTGTAGCGGAACTTCTTGCTGGGTACGGTCTCGTCGCCGTAGGGGACGCGCAGCAGGAAATTCGGCATGGTCAGGCCGACGAAGCGGGCATCCTCGGTCTGGCGGAAGGCATTCCATTTCGTGTACTGCGGGCCTTCGAAAACGGCGGACAAATCCTTCAGGTTGGGCAGGCTGGAAAACGAATCCATGCCGAAGAACTGCGGCCCGGCCGACGCGATGAACGGAGTGTGCGCCATCGCCGCGACGCTGGCGATCGACTGCAGCAGCTTGATGTCCTGCCCGCCCGGGTTGAATGCATAGTTGCCGATGATGGTGCCGAAGGGCTCGCCGCCGAACTGGCCGTATTCGGCGGTGTAGACCGCCTTGTACAGGCCGGAGCGGGTGATGTCCGGCGCGTCCTCGAAGTCCTCCAGCAAGGCTTCCTTGGAGACGTTCAGGATCTCGATGCGGTTGTTCTCGCGGAAATCCGTGCGGTCGATCAGGAACTTGAGCGAGCGCCAGGAAGACTCCAGCTTCTGGAACTGCTCGTTGTGCATGATCGCGTCCACTTGCCGGCACAGCTTGCGGTCCAGGCCGGCGATCATCTCATCGATCAGGCCCTGGCTGACTTTCTGCTGCGCGCGGCTCGGCTCCAGGAGTTCGGCCACGAAGGCTTCCAGGCCCTGGCGGGTGATCGAATACGCTTCGTCGCCGGGCTTGACACGCGTGGACTCGATCAATTGGTCGATCAGCGAACTGCCTGGCTGCGCTTCGCCCTGCGCGGCCGGGGCAGTCTGTTGCTGGGGGGAATCCTGGCTCATGGCTTACTCCTTGGTCTGGTCCGCGGACCCGTCGGACGCCTGCACGCCCAGTTCGCCCAGCAGGCGTTCGCGCGTACCGTCGTCCTGGATCAGGGACTGCAATTTCTTGCGGAATTCGGGCAGGTTGCCCAGCGGGCCTTTCAGCGCCTTCAGCGCCTCGCGCAGCTCGATCAGCTGGCGCAGCTCCGGTACCTGGCCGACGATCGAATCGGGTTCGAAGTCGCGGATGTTCTCGAACTTCAGCGCCACGGCCATCGCTTCGTCGGTTTCGCCTTCGGCCAGGCGGTTGGGGACCGACAGCGTCAGGTTCAGGTTCTGTGCCTTGAGCACATCGTTGAAATTGTCCTTGTCCACGCGTATGGGCTTGCGTTCGTCCAACGGCGTGTCGGACTGCTGCAGCGTGAAATCGCCGATCACCAACTGCTTCAGGGGCAATTCGACTTGTTCCTGCGCGTCGCCGGTCGCCGGCTTGTAGACGATATTGACGCGTTCCTTGGGGGCTACCGATCCTTCATTGGCCATGGTTATCTCCTGGGTTTCGGTGATCAGGCTGCGGCGGTTGACTGCGACAGTTGCCAGGCGGCCCTGCAATCCACGCTGGCCAGTCTGGCCAGCAGCGCACTGGAGGACCCGGCGTCATCGGCGCCGTATCGCAGTTCGACGGCCGCCGCCAGCGCCAGGGTCTGCCGGGCGAGTTCCGGCTCCCATGACGGCAAACGATGGGCGTCGAGTTCTTCAATCAGGGGCGACAGCAGCGGCCGGATGTCGGCCCTGCCGTCGAAGCGGTGCAGCAGGGCGCACTGCGCCAGGCGCAGGCGGAAGCGGGCGCGCGCGCTCTCGCTGCGGCGGCTGGCCTGTTGCAGGCGGTCCAGCGCTTCGTCCAGGTTGCCGGCGGCGGCCTCGGCTTCGGCGGCACCGGCCAGGGCGGCCAGGTCGTCCTGCTCCTTGCCGGCGGGCGGCTTTTGCGCGCCCCCCAATCCTTCCAGCCAGGCGCGCGTCTCGGGGTCCGCGAAAGGCTGGCCGTCATTGAATTTCAGGTCCGGCAGGCCGGGCAGGCGCTCGATCAGGCGGCTGGTCTCGAAAGCGACCGTCGCGGCCGCCTCCGCGGCGCCCAAACGGATCAATGCGGCATGGCTGGCGCGGTTCAAGTCCAGCCAGTAGCGGTGCGCGATCAGGTGCGATTCGGCGAACTGCACCACCGCGTCGGGTTCGCCGGTCTGCGATATCCGCTTGAATCCGTCGGCCAATTGCATGGGCGGCGGCATCAGCAGGGTGGCGCCGGCGCGGGCCGGCGGCAGGCCTTCCAGGGCCGTCCAGGCGCAGAGCCGATTCATACGGAAGAGCAGGGGCAGCGCCGGCTGGGTTTGCAGATACCACTCCACCAGCGGCCGCAAGCTGGCCAAGGCCGACTCGGCGGCGGCCGCGGGGTCGCTGCCGGCGGCCGGCGCGGAAACGGCGATGGCCGGGGCCGGCGCCATGGCCGTCGCCGGGGCCGCAATCGCGGGCGCGGCGGCGGTAACGGACGGCACTGCCGCTGTTTGCGGCACTGGCGCCACCTCGGCGGACGGATTCCCCGGCGGTTCGGTCGCAGGCTCCTCCGGTGCCGCTTGCACCGGTACCGCGCGCAGGGCCGAACGCAGGCCGTAGAACGCCGGCGGCTCGTCGTCGTGGCTTTGCCAGGCGGAATCCAGCGCTTCCCAGTCTTCCAGCATGGCGGCGTGCAGATCCGGCGGCAGCGGCGTCTCGTCCTCGCGATTCGGCTGGAGCCGGTCGCCCAGATGATCGAGCAGCCATTGCACCTGGTTGCGCCGGCCGCGCAGGCGGGCGGCCGGCGGCGACATGTCGTCCCAATAGACCTCGACCAGGTCGCGCAGCACATGAATGCCGTCCGCCAGCCCTTGCGAACCCGCGGTTTCGTAAAGGCCGGCAACCAGCCAGGTGCCCGCGGCCAGGTCCTTGCCTTCTTCCCCGAGTATCCGCGCGGCCAGCGCGACCACGGACGGCCAGTCGACGGGAGCATTCGCGTGGATGTCCGTCATCTGGTCGATCTGCGACTTCAGGGCAGCGAACGCTTCGCCGTCACGCGGGCTGTCACCCGCGGCACGATCGCTGCGGATGGGAGCTCTTCCTACGTCACGGTTGAAGTTGACTGCGGACACGTCGTTTCACCTTGTATCGACCGGCGCGGCGACATCTGCAATAAGCTGATACCGGCCGCTGCAACGATTCGAGCGATTTCGGGAGAAAGCGTTAAATCGGCTTTCTCATGCAGCGCATGCTAGCGAGGGAGCGTTAATCGCCCGTTGAAGCACGGCGTCAGAGGACCGTTACAAAGTGAAATCCGTTAAACGTTGTTTTAACGTTTATTCTGTACAAGCTGTTTTGTAGGAATTGTCTGGAAACGACGAGGAAACATATATAAATGGGGGATGGCAGGATGAAAACGATGATGTGGGTGTGTGCCGGCGCCGGTTTCGCCTGTTGACCATCGCCGCTTCCGCGCTGCCGTGCACCCAGCCCTGTCCCGCCCCGTCCAACTGCGCCTGCTCGGTGAATTCGACGTCGCCGTGCGCGACGCCAATTGCACGCGGGCCCTCAACTACAGCAAGCCGCGGCTGCTGCTGGCGCTGCTGGCGCTTGCTCAGGGCAAGCCGTATGCGCGCGCCGAACTGGCCGATATGCTGTGGCCGCATGAATTGCGTGACGGCCGCGCGAACCTGCGCCATGCGCTGTTCGTTTTGCGCCGCCTTTTCGAGCCGGTGCCGGCCGTATGGACGGCCGCCGGCGCGACACTGGCGCTGAATCCGCAGGCCATCATGGTCGACGTCCTGGCGCTGACCGGCGCGCCGGGCTACGAGAGCCTGACGGCCGAGCAGCGCCTCTCCTATGACCGCGGCCGTCTCCTGGAATACACCGAACTGCCGGAAAGCCCGGCCGTCGCGAGCTGGCGCACCAGCTGGCAGTCGCGCATAGAGCGCGAAGTTTCGGAAACCCGGAAGTCCCTGTTGACGCGGCTGCGCGAAGAGGGGAGAGGCGCCGATGCCCTGGAGCAGGCCAAGCTGTGGGTGCAGGCGCATCCCGAAGACGAGGGCGCGCACAGGCACCTGATCCGCCAACTGCTGGACAGCGGCAACCGGGAAGCGGCGCGGTTGGCCTACGACGATTGCGCCGCGCTGATTCGCGACCGCTACGATTCCGAGCCTTCGGCCGAAACGACCGCGCTGATGGAAGGCGCGGCGCCGGCGTCGCTTCGCATGGAAGGCCTGGATGTCCCCGCGGATCGCCAGTACCGGCCGCTCGCGGTCCTGGCGGTCGTGTTGTCGCCGGACGACCAGGACCTGCATCTCGAACAGACGCTGCACGGCCTGCAGATGGCGCGCAAGCACCTGCTGGATCTGGCGCAAAAGGAAGGCTGCCACGTCATGCTGGGGCTGGCCAGCAGCCTGGTGGTGGTGTTCGGCTACCGCGCGCTGAGCGAACGCCCCGCGCACGCGGCGGCCCGGCTGGCCTGCGCCATCCGCCAGCTGGCCCTGCCGCCGGGGGTGCGGGTCGGCATGGGCCTGCATTCGGACATCGCCCTGGTGCAATCGGATGAACGCCCGGACGCCGGCGCGCTGGTGACGCAGGAAGCGGTGCGCATGGCATACCTGGCCGAAGCGGGCGAGGTGATCGTCAGCCAGGCCGTCCATGAGCGCCTGTCCGACGGATTCGACGTGCGCGACGAGAAGCGCCACGGCCGCCGGCTCTGCCTGCTGGAATCGCAGGTGGAAGCGCAGGCCGTCGGCCGCATGTTCGGGCGCGCGCGCGAATTCGACGCGCTGGTCCATGTGTGGGCCCGCCTGCCGGTTGCCCGGCCCCCGACCGCCATGATATTGCGCGGCGAACCGGGCATCGGCAAGTCGCTCCTGGCCGGGGTCATGGCCGAGTATGTCCGGCGCACGGGAGGCGAAGTCTGCCAGCTTTCCTGCCATGAGGGCCATGGCGCCACGCCGTTTCGCCCGGTTCGGGAATACCTGCTGCGGCGGCTTTCGCTGGAGTGGGGGACCGCGGACGTGGCGGACGTACCGTCCGGCGATCTGCAGACCCGATCCGTGGATATTCTTTGCAAGCGCGTGGGGCTGGATCCCGGTGTGCGGCCGGCGTTGAAGCGCGTGCTGTACCCGGAGACCAGCCGGGGCGAAGCCGGCACCGCCGCGCCCGCCGACACCCCGCAGGCGGTGCTGGTGGACGTGCTGGCGTCCATCCTTGCGCATCACGACTTGCCGGGCCGGCCCCGCCTGCTGATCTGGGAGGACCTGCATTGGGCCGACCGGTCCAGCCTGGCGCTCATCGAAGCGCTGGTGCGGCGCACCCGGTCTTCGCCCATGATGCTGCTGGCCACCGCACGGGAGGAATTCACGCCGACATGGCCCGTGCATGAGATCGCGCTCAAGCCGCTGGAACGCCAGGCCATGGCGGAACTGGTGATGAATCGCGCCCGCGGACAGCGCCTGGTGCCCAGGCTGCGCGCCCAGATCGTCGACAGCGCCGAGGGCATACCGCTATATGCCGAGGAAATGGTGCGCCAGGTGACGCTGGGCACCGACGTCGGCGTCACCCCGGCGATCGCCGACCTGGTCGCCGCGCGGTTGTCGGCACTGGATCCCGCGGCGCGGCGGCTCGTGCAGTTCGCCGCGGTCGCGGGGCGCCTGGACGATCTGCTGCTGACGTGCGCGGCGGCCGAAGGCGGTTTCAGCCGCCGCGATATACCCGCCGTGCTGAGCGAACTGCACCGCCGTGGGCTGTTCGACGGCGGCGTGCCGGCAAATTTCCGTCACGAGCTTATCCGTGCGGCCATCTACCGATCGCTCAGCCCGAACGAGCGGCGACGCCAGCACGATCAGGTCGCGCAGTACCTGATCGGCGCGAATACGCAAGCGAAGCCGGTCGACCCCGCGTATATCGCGCTGCACCTGGACGAGGCGCGGAATCCGCAAGCGGCGCAATGGTGGTGCATGGCGCTGCGCGACGCGCTGACGCAATCGGCGGTGCAGGAGGCGAAGGACCTGGCTGACCGTGCCCTGGCCGCGGTGGCCCTGGTAGAGGACGCCGCCGGCCGCCGCAAGGCCGAAATGGAGTGCCAGCTCTTGCGCGGTACGCTCTATTCCGCATTGCGCGGCGGCGGCGCGCCCGAAACCGCCCGTGCGTATGCGCGCACCGCGGAACTGCGCGACCGCGACGATAGTGTGCATGTTCAATTCCAGCAGTTGTGGGGCGACTGGACGGTGGCATTCTGCACCCGGCCCCATCGGGAAAGCCTGCAACTGGCCGATCGTTTGCTCCGTTACGCGGAGCAGACGCGCGACGGCCTGCACCTGGGCTGGGCCCAATACGGCTACGGCTATACCAGGCTATGGACCGGCGATGCGGCCAGCGCCGAGCGCTGGCTGCGGTCCAGTATCCAGACGCTGTCGCTGCAGCCGGAACATACGCTGCGTTATGCGTTCTGTGGCGCGGATGGCGTCAGCCTGGCGCGCGCCGTATTGGGCCTGGCCCTGGTATTGCAAGGCCGCGACGAAGAAGGCCTGGCCAGCGCGCGGGCCGGCGTCGCTGCCGCGGACGCGCTGGATCATCTGGCCAGCCGCGTACTGGCCCAGAGCCTGCTGACCAAGCTGCATTGGCTGCGCGGCGACGAAGCGGCAACGCGCGAGGCGGCCGATCGCCTTGGGCAGTTGACGGCCCAAGGCGACTTTGCCTTGTGGAAGGGGCTGGGGCAGGGGTGGGCGGCGTGGAGCCGCGCGCAAGGCGGGGACGTGGCCGCGATCGCTCATATCGAAAGCGCATTGCAGGCCTGTCGCGACGGATTTCCGGTCCTGCAGTCGCATTTGGAACTGCTGCTGGCACAGGCGCACCTGACCGGCTGCAACACCGGCGCGGCGATGGCGGCGCTGGAGCGCGCGGGCGTCCTGCTCGACACGTTCAGCAGCGAATTCCTGCGTGGCGAATATCTGTGCCTGCTGGGCGACGTCTGGGAGCGGCGCGGCGACGGCGGGCGTGCCGTCGCCTGTTGGCGCCTGGCCGTGACGGAAAGCCGCCGGCTGGGCCTGCTGCTGTCGGCACGCCGATCCGAGGCGCGAATCTGGGACAGCGCGAGCCGGGCCGCCTGAGCCTTATCCGGCCCGCGGTTAATGCGCGCCGGCGCGGCGCGCCTTGTCCCATGCCTGCCGCGCGGCCGTGCGGCCTTCCTGGCAAATGCGATCGAGGTCCCAGCCCACGGGCCGGCCATCGTCCACGACAAGTTCGCCTGCGACGATGACGGCCTGTACATCGCGCCCCTGGCCGGTGTGGACCAGGGTACCGACCGGGTTGGTCAACGGTACCCAGTGCGGGCGATCGGCATCGAGCAGCACGATGTCCGCTTCCTTGCCCACGGTCAGGCTGCCCAGGCGATCGCCCAGGCCCATCGCGTCGGCGCCGCCCTGCGTGGCCATGTGGAAAACATCCGCCGGCTGCCAGGATTCGTCGACCTTGCCTTCCTGGATGCGCGCCGTCGCCAGCGCCCAGCGCATCAGCTCGATCATGTCGCCGTGCTGCGTGTCGGTGGCCAGCGCCATGTTCAGGCCGGCCCGGCGCAGCATGGGCGTCGGCGCCAGGCGGCCCGATGCCGCGTTGCATTTGGGAATGTGCGCCACATGCACACCGGCGGCGGCCAGCCGGGCGGCGTCCTCCGGCGTGACGTAGATGCAGTGGCCGGCGATCAGCCGGTCGTTCAGCAGGCCGGCTTCGTCCATCACCTGCGTCGACGTCTTTCCGCTGCGCGCATGCACCCGGTCGACCTCGGCCTGGCTCTGGCCCAGGTGCGTATTGACCCGCAGGCCGCGCCGTCCGGCGTGGTCGGCGATCCGCGCCAGCAGGCGATCCGAACAGGTGTCCGCGGCGTGGGCGGCGAGCTGCACGCTGACGCGCGGATGGCCGGCCCAGCGGTCCGCCAGGTGCAGGCCGCGTTCCAGCAGCGATTCGCCGATCGCCGGTTCGTGCACCCATTCGCGCGTGCGCGCGACGCGGTCGAAATCGACGTCCAGGATGCGCCAGCTGGCGGCGATGCGCGCGCCCAGGCCGGCGATGGCGTCCGTGGTGCTGTCGGCGTGGGTGAAGTGGTCGCCTATGACGGTGGATCCGGCCAGCAGGGCTTCCATCGCGCCCAGGCGCGCCAGCGCGCAAGCCTGTTCGTCGTCCAGGTGCGAGGCTTTGGGGATGCCGGGGGTGTAGGAAGGCGCGAAGCCCAGGTCCGCGGCGACGCCGCGCACCATCGTCAGTACGGAATGGGTGTGGACGTTGACGAAGCCGGGCGTGGCGACGCGGCGCGCGCCGTCCAGCGTGCGTGTCGCGGTCGCGCCGGGCGGCGGCGCGTCGTCGATCCAGGCGATGCGGCCGTCGCGCACCCCGATGCAGGCGTGTTCGATGCAGGGACGCGCGGGATCCGCCGTCAGCGCGGTGACGTCCGTGATCATCAGGTCGAAAGCGGGTGTCTGGTTCATGCGGAGCCTCCTGCGGCCGCGTCCATGCCTGGGGCCGTTCCGTCCGAGCCGGCATCGACAGGGTCCATGCGGGACAAGGCGGCAAGCCAGGGCGCGTGCCGGGCGGCCGCGCGGCGCGGGCGCGCCGGCGCCGGCCGTTCGCAGGGCAGGAAGCGGCCATGGCCGGCATGCCCGTGAAAGGCGCCGTCCGCATAGACGACCTGGCCGCGGCTTAGCGTTATCGCCGGCCACGCGCGCACGGTGCGGCCCTCGTAAGGCGTGTAGTCGACGTTGTGATGGAGTTCGGCGTTGCGGATGACGCGCATGATTCCGGTGTCCCAGATCACCATATCGGCATCCGCGCCGATGGCGATGGTACCTTTGCGCGGATACAGGCCGTAGAGTTTGGCGGGCTGTGTCGAGGTCAGCGCGACGAAGGTGTTGATGTCCATGCGGCCGTCCAGCACGCCCTCGGAAAACAGCAGCGGCAGGCGCGTTTCCAGGCCCGGTATGCCGTTGGGGACATGATTGAAGGACGTATGGTCGCCTTGCGGCTTCTTTCCGCCCGGCCCCTCGAAGCGGAAGGGAGCGTGGTCGGACGAGAACACCTGGAAGGTGCCGTTGGCCAGGCCGTTCCACACGGCCTGCTGGGCGGCATGGTCGCGCGGCGGCGGGCTGCAGATGCAGCGCGCGCCTTCCAGCAGGTCGCCTTCCAGGTCCGCCGCCGTCAGGAACAGGTACTGCGGGCAGGTCTCGGCATAGATCTTCAGGCCGCGCGTCTGCGCCCAGCGGATCTGCTCGATCGCGTCCGGTCCGGACACATGGACGATCAGGATCGGCGTATCGAGCAGCTCGGCCAGCGAAATCGCCCGGTGCGTGGCTTCGCGCTCGGCCACCGGCGGCCGCGACAGCGCATGGTAGGGCGGCGTGTCCAGGCCTTCGGCCAGCATGCGGTCCGCCAGCCAGGCGATGCAGTCGCTGCTTTCGGCGTGGATCATGGTCATCGCGCCATGGCGCCGCGCGGCGTACAGCACGTCCAGGATCTGGCGGTCGTCCAGCTTCAGGTCGTCGTAGGTCATGTAGATCTTGAACGACGTGTAGCCCTGTTCGATCAGCGCCGGAAGTTCCTCTTCCGTGACGCGCGGCGTCGCGTCGGAAACGATCATGTGGAAGGCATAGTCGATGCAGGCACGGCCGTCGGCCAGCGCATGGTAGTCGCGCACCGCCTGCACCAGCGATTCGCCCTTCAACTGCGCGGCGAAGGGAATGACGGTGGTGGTGCCGCCGCAGGCGGCCGAGCGCGTGCCGGACAGGAAATCGTCGGCCATGACCGAATCGTCGCCCGTCTTTTGCGCCAGGTGGCAGTGGGCGTCCACGCCCCCCGGCAGGACCCAGCGGCCGGCCGCATCGATTTCCCGCGCGCCCGGCGGCAGGCCGCGCGCCAGCGCGGCGATACGGCCGTCGCGGATACCGATGTCGGCTTCGAAGATATCGCCCGCGGTGGCCACGCGCGCATGGCGCACCACCAGATCGTAGGGCCGTTCATCCGCCGCGCCGCTCCCCTGGCGTCGCGCATCCGCCACCGGCGGCGTTTCGCTTCCGGATGGGGCGGGCTTCATGCCACCTCCTGGAACAGCGATCCCCAGCCTTGGACCCGCCGCGCGTCGCCGCCGGCCAGCCGCAGGGATTTCCAGACCGCCGTGGCGATGGTGTCGTAGATGGGGATGCCGGTTTCGCGTTCCAGTTCTTCCACCAGCGGCGCGCCGCGCAGATTGGTGCAGAAGATCGAGATCGCGTCCGGCCTGGCCTTGGCCGCCTCGCGTACCATGCCGCGCAGCGTGTCGGCGTCGACCTCGGAGAACGAAAAGTTGTCGCGCCTGCCCAGGTGGCGTTCGGCGACGCATTCATAGCCGGCGCCGGCGTAGTTGGCCAGGATGCGCGTCTGCACGTCATCCGTGTACGGCGTGACCAGGGCGTACTTCCTGACCTGGGTGCGTTCGAAGATTTCGTTCAGCGCCAGCACCGATGTGCAGGCCTTGATGCCGGTAGCGCCTTCGATGCGCCGGCACAATTCGACGTCCGCGTCGAATCCCAGCCAGCCGGACGATGTGCCGTTCCAGCAGATCACGTCCATTTTCGCGTGCGCCAGCAGTTCGGCCGCGCGCAGGATGGGGGTGTCGTCGAATTGCGCCAGCGCGCGGTCCGACAGGGCGATTTCCGTGACGGGAAAGCGGCCGAAATGCGCGCTGGCATCGTCCAGCCCGGCGAGCATGGCGCTGGTCACCGGCTCCAGCACGGTGTTGGAGGAAGGGGTCAGCATGCCCAGCAGCAAGCGGTTCGTGGTCATGGGGAGGTTCCTGCGTAGAAGGGGAGGCCGGCGCGCGTGCCGGCGCCGGCGGGGTCTAGGTGGGAGGGCGGCTGGGGCGCGGCCGAGCGCGCGTCCGCGCCCCGCGCGCGGGCGCCAGGCGCCGCGGGCCGCCGATTCCCGGCCATGCGTTCACGCGGCGCGCGCCAGCGCGGCTTCTTCGCGGATAAGCGACAGCACATGGCGCTTTAGCTCGTTGAATACGGCGGATGTGGTGTCGCGCGGGCGCGGCAGGTCGACGGGTATCAGTTCGCGGATGCGGCCGGGCCGATGCGTCATGACGGCGACCTGGGTGCCCAGGATCAGCGCCTCTTCGACGCTGTGCGTGACGAACACGATCGTCGATTGCGACTTCTGCCAGATGGAGACGAGTTCCTCCTGGATGTCGGCCTTGGTCTGCGCGTCCAGCGCGGCGAAGGGTTCGTCCATCAGGATCACCCCCGGGTTGAGCAGCAGCGCGCGCGCGATGCCCACGCGCTGGCTCATGCCGCCGGACAGTTCGGACGGGTAGTGGTCCTCGAAGCCGGTCAGGCCCACCAGGTCGATATAGGGTTGCGCCAGCTTGCGCCGTTCGTCCTTGGACTTGCCGCGCAGGCGATAGGGAAAGGCGACGTTGTCCCAGACCGGCAGCCACGGCATCAGGGTGGCCTGCTGGAAAACCATGCCACGGTCCGCGCCGGGCCGCGTGACGGGTTTGCCTTCCACGGTCACCCTGCCCGTGGTGGGATGTTCGAAGCCGGCCAGCATATTCAGCAGCGTGGACTTGCCGCAGCCGGACGGCCCCAGCAGGCACAGCAATTCGTGGCGGCCGACGCTCAGCGACACGTCCTTCAGCGTCAGCAGCTCGGTATTGCGGCGCGCGTCGTAGAAGGTCTTGCCTATGCTTTCGAAAACGACGTGGCTCATCGTGGACTCCCGGCGGCCTGCTGGCTGCCCTGCAGCGTGGATCCGCGCTGCCAGTGCAGGCAGGCGTTCATGATGGTCTTCAGCAGCAGGTCGGACAGATAGCCGAGCAGGCCGATGCTGACCATGGCGGCAATGACCAGGTCGTAGCGCAGGAAGTAATACGAATCCCACAGGGAATATCCCAGGCCGCTTTTGACCGCCACCATTTCCGCCGTGACGGTCAGCATCCATGCCGAGCCGATGGCGATGCGCAGCCCCGAAAAAATGCTGGGTAGCGCCGCGGGCAGCACGACATGGCGCAGCAACTGCCATTGCGTGGCGTCCATCATGGCGGCGGCGCGGATCAGGTTGCGGTCGACGTTCTTCACGCCATGGATGGTATTCATCAGGATCGGGAAGAAGGCGCCCAGGAAGACCAGGAAGATCGCCGGCTTGTTGGCGATGCCGAACCAGATGATGGCCAGCGGAATCCACGACACGGGCGGTATCGGACGCAGCACCTGTATCGTCGGCTCGATGGTCTTTTCCACCCAGCGCCACCAGCCGATGGCGATTCCCAGCAGAATGCCGCTGGCCGCCGCGATCGAGTAGCCGGCCAGCACGCGCAGCAGGCTGGCAAAGGCGGCCGGCAGCCATTCGCCGCTGTACGACTGCGTGCTGCCGTCGGTGCCGAATATCCAGTCGGCCCAGGTCAGCAGCACGCGCGAGGGCGCGGGCAGCAATGCGGGCGGGATCAGCCCGGACCGGGAGAAGGCCTCCCAGGCGAGCAGGATGACGACCGGGACCACCAGCCGCTCTTTGTGGGCGAATAGACGCATGGGATTCTCCGTGCCCCCGGCGTCAATCGCCGAGTTCGCTCTTGGGTTTGCCGGTGGCCTTGACCAGGAAGCTGTAGTCCATGTGCGCCGGGATCTGGCCGCTGACGTCGGTCGACACGTAGTGCAGGTCCTTCATCATCTTGGCGATCGCCAGCGTCTGTTTCTGGTACATCGCGTAGTCGGGGTAGGCGTTGTCCAGGGCCGCGGCGGCGATCTTGGGATCCAGCGCCGTGTACTTGGTAATGCTGTCTATCCAGACCTGGCGGTCGGTCTTCAGCTTGCCGACCAGGGACACCACGGCATCGACCGTGGCCTGTACGGCCTGGGGCTTGTCCTTGATGACGTCGGAACGGGTGACGATCAGGTTCGTCAGCTTGCCCGCGGCCTGGTCGTAGGGGAAATCGAAATGCTTGCCGGCGCCGTTCATGCGGATCTGCGACGCGAAGGGTTCCACCGTGGACACCAGGTCGATTTCATTGCGTTGCAGGGCGGCCGCGTGGTCGGCGGGATTGGGGATATTGATGAACTGCACGTCCTTGTCCGGATTGATGCCGTGCGTGGCGAGCACGCCGCGCATGTGCAGGTCCTGGGCGTTGCCGCGCGAGGCCGCCACGCGCAGCGGCTGGCCGGCCTTCTTGCGCTCGGCGATCAGCTTCTTCAAGCCGTCCCAATCGTCGGCCTTCAGGTTCAGCGCAGGCGCGGACAACATTTCCGAGCCGCCGTTCACCTGGCCGGAAATGGCCACGACATCGAAGCCCTTGTCCAGCGCGGTGACGAAGTGCAGGTACGTGACCTGGGCGACGTCGATGCTCTTGGACACCAGTGCCGTCAGTACGTCGTTGCCGGAGGTAAAGGCGGTGGCGTCTATGGCCACGCCCTTGGCGAGCTGCGGGGTCAGGCCCATGGGCACGCAGTGCGCGCATTTGGCGAAGCCCAGTTTGATTTCCGGGTCGGCGGCCTGCGCCGCGCCGTGTGCCCCGGCCAAGGCCGCCAGGGCGATGGCTGCCACCGCTTTGATGAAAGACATGGAAAGGCTCCTGTGTTGCGTGATCGGTACGGGTCGGGGGCCGGGCTGCCGGTACGGCGGGCCGGTATCCGGAGGGGATCAAGCAATAGGTGTGCCAACTTTTTCAACGGATTGTGCACAATCACAAGTGCCTTTGTACTCAGGTGAATCGTGACGGCCGAGGGGGAGCAGGCAAAAGGGGAACGTTGTAGCCATGCGCCAGGATGGGGCCTCGTGCACCGCAAATGCGCAAGGCGCGGTGCGTGCCGGCCCGCTCGATGCGGCGGGGTCGGCATCGGTCTGCGCGGGCCGTTCGCGCGTGTCGCCGTGGCGCAATGGTCGTCGGCTGTATGGACGGCGCCACGATATGGCGCTTCCCGTTTTCCTTTCGATTGCGCACAATCTAGAATGTCGCTCACGCGCGGCGAAGCGGCGCGCATCGCGCCCCAAGCTTCGCCGCAACGCCGTTTTCCTGGATACCGCCCGCCGCCGTATGGACTCCCAGATCGACAAAAGCTCGTCTTCCCGCCGCCCCGATAGCGACGGCGCGCCGTCCGCCATGCTGGCCAACGAAGAGATCTACCGCAGGCTACAGCAGGCGGTGTTCGAACACCGCCTGCTGCCCGGCACGCGCCTGGTGGAAGACCATCTGGCCGAGGTCACCGGCAGCACGCGCGGACGCATCCGGCAGGTGCTGGCGCGTCTCGCGCACGAAAACCTGGTCACCCTGGTGCCGAACCGCGGCGCCTTCATCGCCAAGCCCAGCGTCGAGGAGGCGCGCGAGGTCTTCGCCATGCGCCATATGATCGAGCCGCCCATGGCCGAGCTGCTGGCGCGCGCGCCCAAAGCGGCGCAGATCCATCGCTTGCGCGCCCATGTGCGGCAGGAAGCCGCGGCGCGCGCCTCCGGCGAGCGATCCGTCATCATTCGTTTGTCCGGCGAATTCCACCTGTTGATGGCGGAGCTGACGGGCAATCGCATCCTGATGCGCACGCTGCGCGAGCTGTGCGCGCAGACCTGCCTGGTCATCACGCTGTACGACAAGCCCAATACGCCCGCGTGTCCCTATCACGAGCACGAGGACGTCATCGATGCGATCGAAGCGCGCGACAGCGGGCGGGCCGCCAGCCTGATGCGCCACCACCTCCAGCACATCGAAGCCACGCTTGCGCTGGAGGAACCCGAAGCCGCGCCGCGCGTGGACCTGCAGTCGCTGTTCGCCGGCTGAACCTATCGGCCGCCGTCCCGCGGGGCTGGCCGCGCATCGCTCGCGCGGGCAGCCGGTACGGATCGCTGGCATGGTGGATTCTTCCGGGGCATCGCGCTTCGAATTTCCAGAACGTCCGCTGCGAAAATCTGTAATGGACACGCCGGTGCGCGGCTTCCAGAATCGGCTTGGTCCTTCTCCTAGCGGAACATCGCCATGCCGGCTTCCTCCGATTCCCTGGTTTCCTGGTCCACCGTGGACCTGCGGCGCGCCATCGGCGACAAGACGATCTCGCCGGTCGAACTGTTGCAGGCCTGCCTGGCGCGCATCGAGGCGCTCAATCCGCATCTGAACGCCATCACCGCCACCTGCTACGAGCGCGCGAAGGAAGAAGCGCGCGCGGCCGAGGCGGCGGTCCTGCGCGGCCTGCCGCTGGGTGTGCTGCACGGGCTGCCGCTGGGCGTGAAGGACCTGGAAGAGACCGAGGGCCTGTTGACCACCTTCGGCTCGCCCATGTACCGCGGCCATGTGCCCGCCGCGGATAACCTGATGGTGGCGCGCATGCGGCGCGCCGGCGCCATCGTCGTCGGCAAAACCAATGTGCCGGAACTGGGGGCCGGCGCGAATACCCGCAATCCGGTCTGGGGCGCCACCGGCAATCCTTTCGATCCGCGCTTGAACTGCGGCGGCTCCTCGGGCGGCTCGGCGGTGGCGCTGGCCACCGACATGCTGCCGCTGTGCACGGGCTCGGATACGGGCGGTTCGCTGCGCATCCCCGCCGCCAAGTGCGGCGTTATCGGCTTCCGGCCGTCGCCGGGACTGGTGCCGGTGGAACGCCGCGCGCTCGGATGGACGCCGATCTCCGTGGTCGGCCCCATGGGCCGCGCGATGGACGACGTGGGCCTGCACCTGTCCGCGATCGCCGGCCGCGCGGACTGCGATCCGCTGTCGTACGACGTGGACGCGGCGGCCTTCGCCAGCCTGCGCCCGCGCGACCTCGGCAGCCTGCGCGTCGGCTACACGGTGGACTTCGGCGTATGCGAGGTCGATGACGATATCCGCCGCGCATTCCTGGCCAAGGTGCAAGCCATGCGCCATCTTTTCAGGAGCTGCGACGAAGTGCGGCCGGACCTGGCCGCGGCGCACCGCTGCTTCGATGTGATCCGGGCGGCCAACTACGTGGCCCGCTATCGCGAGGCCTATGAGGCGAATCCCGACAACCTGGGGCCCAATCCGCGCGCCAACTACGAAATGGGCGCTGCGATGACGCTGGCCGACCATACCGCGGCGCACCTGGACCAGACCCGCATGTTCAAGGCTTTCCAGTCGCTGTACGAGAACTACGACGTGATCCTGGCGCCCACCACGCCGGTGACGCCTTTCCCCTGGACCCAGCTGGCGCTGGACCGCATCAACGGCAAGCCCCAGGAAAACTACTACCGCTGGCTGGCGCTGACCTATGTCGTGACCTTGATGACCAACCCCGCGCTGTCCATGCCTTGCGGGCGCGATCACGCGGGCATGCCTTTCGGCATGCAGGTCATCGGCGGCTTCCGCCAGGACCTGGCGCTGCTGGAAATCTGCAAATCGCTGGAGTGGGCCTGGGCGCGCGATCCCGCGCTGGCCCGGCCGCTGCCAGACCTGGATCGCCTGCGTACGCAGGCTCCGCTCGATTTCCGCACCGGCATCGTGACCGCGCCGCCGGACCCGGCACTGGTGCGCGGGTCGGCCGAGGCCGCGCGCGCGGATGGCTCGGTGGACGTGGCGGTCTGAACCGCCCTGCCTGCCCGAGCTTGGGGATATCCC
>NZ_JBMQQZ010000067.1:0-17840 GCF_057362025.1 Bordetella sp.
CACGATATTCCAGTGACGGCCAACGCTGCTGACAATTTCTGACAGTAGGGCTGGATAGCCTACCGCATCGCGTCCGAATGCCCGGATGCCGCGCGCGGTCGTCCGGCCGATGAAAAAGAGGAAAGCACCATGCAACACCCCAACTACGTTTTGCTTTTCGTCGAAAACCCCGTCGCCAGCGCGGCGTTTTATTCATCGCTGTTCGGCTGCAAGCCCGTGGAAGCGTCGCCGACCTTCGCACTGTTCGACCTGTCCTCCGGCATCCGCCTGGGGCTGTGGTCGCGGCGCGATGCGGAACCCATGGTCATCACGCGCGGTGGCGGATGCGAGCTGGGCATTCCCGTCGGCGATGACGACACCCTGCACGCGCTGTACGCCGACTGGAAGGCCCGCGGCCTGGCGGTCGTGCAGCCGCCCACGGATATGGATTTCGGGCGTACCTTCGTGGTGCTGGATCCGGACGGCCATCGGTTGCGCGTCTTCCGGCCTGGCGACTCGAACGCCCACCGGCAGGGGCGGCACGAGCACGAAGCCATCGCGGCGTGACGGCGGTCAGTGTCGGCTTACATCTCGGTCCGGCCCGGTACGGCTGCGATCCGGGTGCCGGGCCGGGGCCGGGCAAGGTCGCGCGATCCGGGTATCGGGCCGGCCCACGCCGGGTTGTGCGGTTCGGGTATCGGCCCGGCCCGGGTCAGGCCGTCAGCAATGGCGCGTTGGCGGCCACGCCAGGGTTCTCCGGGTAATCGTCCCCGTCGTACACGTCCCCCGCGCGCGCCGGCTCGCGGATCAGGGCCGCTTCCGCGCCGTCGTACAGGCGGAAGGCGCCGATGGCATCCATCAGTTGGGCGGACTGGGCTTCCAGGGTCTTGGATGCACCCGCGGCGGCGGTAACCAGGGCGCCGTTCTGCCGGGTCAGTTCATCGATCTCGGCCACGGCGGCGTTCACTTCATCGATGCCGGCGCGCTGCGTCTGGCTGGCATGGCCGATCTCGGCGACGATGGTTGCCACGCGTTCGACGCTGTCGACGATCTCGCCCATGACCGCCGCGGCATCGTCGGCCTTGCGCGCGCCGTTGTCCGTTTTGTCCAGCGACGCGGTGATCAGGCCGCGGATATCCTTGGCCGCGGTGGCGCTGCGCTGGGCCAGCGCCCGCACTTCGGAGGCCACGACGGCGAAGCCGCGGCCGCTTTCGCCGGCGCGCGCGGCTTCCACCGCCGCATTCAGCGCCAGGATGTTGGTCTGGAAGGCGATGCTGTCGATCAGGCCGGTGATCTCGGAGATTTTCTGCGCTTCCTGGCGGATTTCGCCCATCACGTTGGCCACTTCCGTGACCGCCTGACTGCCCGATCCGGCCACGGAGCGCGCGGTCACCGCCAGCTGCGCGGCGGTATCCGCGTTCGCGGCGTTATTGTGGACATTGTCGGCCAGCATCTGCATGGAGGCCACGGTCCGCTGCAGGGATTCCGTCTGGATGCGGGTGCGTTCTTCCAGCTGTCCGTTGCCGTCCATGAGTTGCCGCGAAGCGCCCGACATGGCCAGCGCACCGACACGCACATGGCTCATGGTGAGGTGCACGGCGTCCATGGTGGACTTGAAGGCGCTGGCCAGTTCGCTGTTCATGTCCAGCCTGCCGAAGCGCAGGTCGAACACGCCGTCCTCGCGGCCGAGATGGGCGCTCAGGCGTGCCAGTTCCTCGGCGGTGACGGCGTCCTTTTCCATGCGCCAGGCGAGCCAGCCCAGCGCGATGGCCTGCACCACGACGTAGGAAACGTGCAGCGCTACGATGCCCAGCCCGGGGCTGGTGAAGCAGGAGACCCCATAGCCCCACTGCTGGAGGAAGTTGAAGGACACGTGATGGATCGCGATCACCACGGCGGCACAGGCGATGGGCCGCCAGTCCCGATACGCCAGCAACAGCGACAGCAGGACGAACACGCCAAAATGCATGTCGGTCATGCCCGACATCAGATGGATATGCAGCGCGGCGAAGACCATCAGCGCCGTCGCAACGGTCAGGCGGGTCAACAGCCGTGCCGGCCACCATACGATCAGCAGGGAAGGCAGTATCACCGCCGGCAGGCCGACGGCCAGCGCCGATGTCCAGCGGCCGTATTGCGGGGCCAGGCCCAGCGCGACGGCGAACAGAACCCATAGCAGGGGCAGCATCGCGCGGTCGACGCGGCGATAGGAGGCTTCGAGGAGAAAAGCGATGTCTCGCATTGGCATGTCCTGAATCGGGCACAAATCCCGAATTGAAGCGAATTTAAATCAGTTTGTGAATACTTGTCGCAGAAAATTTCGAATTTTGCGGCAAATCGGGGCATCGTGCGGCGAAAACCGCAGGAGGGCGAGGCACAAGGACGTCAAAGCCCCGGTCGGCGTGCGCGATCAAGGCAGGGCGCGCGGGACGGGTAAAGGAGGGGGGCGGGACGAGGGGGGAAAGGAGGCAGGGCGGCGAAAGCAGGTGGCCGCGGAGGATGGCATACGCTACGGTATCTCGTATAATCGTATACAATTAGACAAACGGCAATTCTCGGACCGATATGGATTGGCTCTCGGCGCCCGTCGCGCAAGACACATTCGCGGAAATCAAGAACACCTCGCTCGGCAAGCTGGTGCGCGACCGGCTTCTCGGCCAGATCCTGGCCGGCGAATTCGAACCGGGCCAAGCCCTGCGGGAATCCGAGCTGGTCGAACGGCTGAACGTATCCCGCGTGCCGGTGCGCGAGGCGCTGCGCGAGCTGGAAAGCCTGGGGCTGGTGGTGTCGCGCAAGCATTCCGGCGTGTACGTGCGCGAACTCTCCGACGACGAGGTACGCGATCTTTATCAATTCCGTTCGGTCCTGGACAGCCATGCGGGCCGCATGGCGTCGCAATTGCCGGCCGAGCGCCGCCAGGCGCTGGTAGACGCGCTGGAGCCTTGCGTTCGGGCCATGGACGAGGCCATCCGGGATGCGAATCCGCAGGCGTACTACCGCGAGAACCTGCGCTTTCACGGATTATTCATCGAGTACGCCGGCAACCGGGAGATCGCCAGGACTTACCGGGAGGTCATCCAGAAGCTGCACCTGGCGCGCCTGAAGAACCTGTCGTCCGAGCCGCACCGGGAACAATCCAACATCGAGCACAAGCAGATCGTGCAAGCCTTGCGCGATTCGATCACGACGGCGCACGCCGACCATTGCGCCCAACTGCTCGCCGATCACGTTATCAACGCCCACGATCGCCTATCCGCCATATGACCCGCGCCGCCGCGCGGGACGGCGCGGCGCGATACCGATCTTCGTCCCATTCCGTAAAAAAACCAGCTACAAAAAGGAGACTTACCGTGAATCGTCGTTCTTTCCTGCTCGGCGCCGGCGCTACCGCCCTTAGCCTGCCCTACGCCTCTTTCGGCGCATCGAAGTACCCCGACCACCCGATCACCTATATCGTGCCGGTGGCCCCCGGCGGCGGCAGCGATTACGTGGGCCGTGCCACGACCAGCGCCTGGGGCAAGGAACTGGACGCGACCTTCGTGGTGGAAAACCAGAGCGGCGGGGGCGGCGTGATCGCCTGCCAGAAGACCATGCGTTCGAAGCCCGATGGCTACACGCTGATGCAGGGCTATGTCGCGACCCTGGGCACCAGTCCGGCCACGCGCAAGGTGCCCTATGACCCGATCAAGGATTTCACCGCCGTCGGCATGATAGGCGGCACGCCCAACGTGCTGGTCGTGAACGCCAAGCTGCCGATCCACAACCTGAAGGAGTTCATCGCCTACGCCAAGGCGCACAACAATATGAACTACGGGTCGGCCGGCGCCGGTTCGCTGACGCATTTGCTGATGGAGCTGCTGCAGCAGCAGGCCGGCACGAAGATGGTGCATATCGCCTACAAGGGCATCGCGCCCGCCTTTACCGACCTGCTCGGCCAGCAGACCCAGGCGATGTTCCCGGGCCTGGCCGCCGCGGTTCCGCACCTGCGCTCCGGCGCCGTGCGCGCCATCGCGCTGACCGGCGAACAGCGCAACTCCGTCTTTCCGGATGTCCCGACGTTCAAGGAATTGGGCCTGACGGGCTTTGACGACGTGCTCCAGTGGTACGGGGTGTCCGGCCCGGCCGGTATGGATTCCGGTATCGTGCAAACCCTGAATACCGCGCTGAACAAGGTCCTGAAGGATCCCGCGCTGACGAAGCAGCTGGACACCGAGGCCATCATCCCCATGCCGATGTCGCCGGCGCAGTTCGCCGCCTATGTCAGCAAGGATTTCGACCGGTGGTCCAAGCTGGCCAAGGCGCAGCACATCCGCCTGGATGCATGACCGCTTGAGGGCGGCGCTGCCGCCGACGGCTTTTCAACACCTCCAACCTAGAGAAACGCATGGCCCTGAACACCAAGATCGATGCCGATCACAATGCGCCGCCCGTGACCCGCACATTGGCGGAATTCGTCGTCAACCATCCTTCGCGCGGCTGGAGCGACGAGGTGGACCACGAGGCCCATCGTACTTTCATGAACTGGCTGGGCTGCGCCGTCGGCGCCGCGCACCATGAGGCGGCGCTCGCCGCCCTGCATGCGGTGCAGGTGCTCAAGCCCTCGGAGCAGGCCACCATCCTGGGCCGGCGCGAGCGCGTGGACATCGCCAGCGCCGCGTTGATCAACGGCATTACGTCGCATACCTTCGATTTCGACGATACGCACCTGAAGACGATCATCCACCCCGCCGGCCCGGTGTGCTCGGCGGTGCTGGCGCTGGCGGAACTGACGGGCGCGAGCGGCCGCCAGATCATCGACGCCGTCGTCATCGGCATCGATGTGGCCTGCCGCATCGGCAACATGGTCTATCCGCAGCACTACGATCGCGGCTGGCATATCACCGGCACGACCGGCGGCTTCGGCGCGGCGGCGGCGTGCGCGCGCCTGCTCGGCCTGAGCGTGGACCAGACGCAGATGGCGTTGGGCATCGCGGCCTCGCAGCCCGTCGGCCTGCGCGAGCAGTTCGGCACCATGACCAAGCCTTTCCACCCGGGCGGCGCCGCCCGTGCCGGCCTGATGTCGGCGCTGATGGCGCGCGAGGGTTTTACGTCCAGCAAGCGCGCCATCGAGGCCCCGCGCGGTTTCGCGCAGGTCGCGTCGACCAAGTTCGACTGGAACGAGATCACCGACGAACTCGGCAAACGCTTCGAGATCTCGTTCAATACGTACAAGCCTTTCGCCTGCGGCATCGTCATTCATCCCAGCATCGATGCCTGCGTGCAACTGCGCGCCAAGGGCGTCACGCCGGAAAACCTGGAGCGCATCGACCTGCGCGTGCACTCGCTGGTACTGGAACTGACCGGCAAGAAGGAACCCGCCGACGGCCTGCAGGGCAAGTTCAGCGTGTATCACGGCTGCGCGGCCGGCCTGATCTTCGGCCGGGCTTCGGAAGACGAGTACGCCGACGACATCGTCAATCGTCCCGACGTGGTGGACGTGCGCCGCAAGGTCGTCGCGACCGTGGATGACGCCATCGACGAGGCCAGCGTGGACGCGGTCGCGACGCTGAAGGACGGCAGCAAGGTCCATATCTTCGTGGAACACGCCATCGGTTCGCTGCAGCGCCCCATGAGCGATGCCGACCTGGAAGCCAAGTTCAGCGGCATGTCCGACCAGATCCTCGGCGCCGACCAGACGCGCGACCTGATCAAGGCCTGCTGGGACCTGGGCAACGCCCCCGACGTCCGCCAGGTCGCCGAGCTGGGACGGGCGAAGGGATGAGCGCGCCCGCACGGCCGCCCGCACGGCCGAAGATCGTCGTCCTGGACGACTGGGAAAACGCCCTGCGCGAACGCGTCGACTGGAAGGCGATAGGCGCAAGGGCGGATGTCGTGCTGCACAACACGATGCTGCGCGGCGATGCCCTGCTGGATGCCTTGCGCGGCGCGCAGTGCGTGGTGCTGATCCGCGATCGCACGCCGATGCCGGCCGAACTGATGCAGCGGCTGCCCGACCTGCGGCATATCCTGTACACCGGCACGCGCAATACCAAGCTGGACCTGAAGGCGGCGCTTGAACGGGGCATTCTGGTCAGTCACACGGAGTGGGGGCCTTCCAAGGCCAGCACCTGCGAGATGACGTGGTCGCTGATCCTGGCCGCCGCGCGGGGTATCGCCGACCTGAGGCTGACGCCGGCACGCACGACGTGGCGCGATCCCGCGCGCGTGGCCTTCCTGCCGCCGGTGCTGCATGGCCAGCGGCTGGGCCTGGTCGGGCTGGGCCAGATCGGCCAGCGGGTGGCGGCCGTGGGCCGGGCCCTGGGCATGGAAGTCGTCACGTGGAGCCCGAACATGACGGCCGCCCGCGCGGCCGAACATGGGGCGGTGTCGGTCAGCCTGGAGGACCTGCTCGGTACCTCGCAGGTCGTCAGCCTGCACCTGGTACCTTCCCCTGCCACGCGGCAGCTGCTGAACCGCGAGCGTTTGGCCCTGATGCGGAAGGACAGCATCCTGGTCAATACCTCGCGCGCCGACCTGGTGGACACCGATGCGCTGGTGGAGGCGCTGCGCGCCGGCCGCCCGGGGTTCGGGGCGTTCGACGTGTTCGACGCCGAGCCGCTGCCCGGCGGGCATCCGCTGCTGGGATTGGAGAATGTGCTGCTGACTCCGCATTACGGCTTCGTCGCCGAGCCTGTATTCCAGGAGTTCGCGCGCGGCGTGCGGTGCAATCTGGATGCCTGGCTGGCCGGCGAGCCGGTGCCCAACACCCTGAAGGAATAGGTCGCGGGCAGCACGGCGGTATTGCGCTTTAATAGGACGCATGCAAATCGACTTTCTCGGCATGCAGGCGTTCCTGGCCATCGTGGAGCAGGGCGGCTTCCAGCAGGCGGCCGCCCATCTGTGCCTGTCCCAGACTGCCGTCAGCCATCGTATCCGCAAGCTGGAGTCCAGCCTGGGCGTCAGCCTGCTGGCCCGCACGACCCGCGACGTCACCTTGACGGACGCGGGTCGCGCGCTCTTGCCGCGCGTGCGTGCCGCCATGCGCGAATTCGAGCTTTCCTACGATGCCCTGCGGCAGCACAGCCGTACGGCGCCCCAGTGGCTGGCCTTCGGATGCCTGCCCACGCTGGCCGCGCATCGCATCGCGCCGGCGCTGGCGCGCTTTCGCGATCTGCATCCGGCGATTGCCGTGCGCGTGTTCGACAACTCCATTCAGGAGATCGCCGAACTGACCCACACCGAAACCACGGTATTCGGCATTTCGGTGGTCGCGGCGAATCCGCATAACCTGGCCGTCGAACCCTTCGCGGATGAGCCTTTCGTCCTTGTCTGTCCGCCCGAACACCGGCTGGCGGGCCGGCGCGCGGTGCACTGGGATGACCTGAAGGGCGAGACCCTGATCCGCATCAGCCTGCCCGCGGGCAACAGCACCGCCATCGACGACGCGCTGGGCGAGCGGAGGCTGACGCTGCGCTGGGCCTACGAAACGCAGCATACGGCGGTCGCGCTGGATTTCGTGCGCGCGGGCCTGGGGCTGACCGCGGTGCCGGCGCTTTCGGTGGCGCAGGCCGGCGGCCTGGCGACACGCCCCTTGCTGCAGCCCAGCATCGCGCGCCGCCTGGCGGTGCTGACGCGCCGCGGTGCGGTGCTTTCCGAGCCGGCCCGGACGCTGCGCGACCTGCTGGTGGATGCGCTGCGCGCGGGATTGCCGCGCGCGGAAGATGAACGCGGCGAATAAATCCCGCCAAACAATTCATTTGTGCGGGCCCTCCCGCCTGCCTAGACTCCCGGTCAACACGATGTCCGAACGGTGCGGCGCACCGCGGACGCCGCTTATAACAACCAGGGAGACTTTCATGATCCGATCGATCGCGCGATCGTTGTCGCGGACGGGTCGCGGCGCCGTTTACGGCATGGCGCTGCTGGCTGGCGTGCTGGCCGCCGCGCCGGCCCTGGCCCGGTATCCCGAGCAACCGATACGCTTCATCATCCCTTTCGGCCCGGGCGGGCTGGCGGACATTTCCATGCGCCTGGTGGCGCAGAAGATGGGCGAGCGCTACGGCGAAAAAATCATCGTCGAGAACCGCCCCGGCGCCGGCGGCATCGTGGCCGGCACCGCGACGCTGAACGCCGCGCATGACGGCTATACCTTCATCGCGTTTTCGAACGGCACGGCGATCAGCAAGTCGCTGTTCAAGCTGCCCTACGACCCCGTGAAGGATTTCGCGCCGGTGTCGACGGTCGCCTACTTCGACCTGATCCTGCTGACCAAGGCCGACGGCCCGCTGCATACGCTGGCCGATGTGCTGGCGCAAGCGAAGAAGCGGCCCATCGTCCTGGGGACCATCAATCCCGGCAGCACGCAGAACCTGTCGGCGGAGTTGTTCAAATCCACGTCCGGCCTGAACGCCTCCGTCATTCCGTTCAAGACCACCGCCGACGTCGTCGCGGCCCTGATACGCGGCGACGTCGATGTCGCCTTCGAGTCCTACGCGGCGGTCAAGGGTATCGTCGACGCCGGCAAACTCACGCCCATCGCCACCACCGGCACGCAACGCTCCGCCTGGCTGCCCAAGGTGCCCACCGTCCGCGAAAGCGGCCTGGACTACGACGTGACCGGCTGGAACGCCATCTTCGCCGCCAAAGGCGTGCCGGACGAGGCCGTGAAGGTGATGAACGCCCAGCTGAACGAAATATTGCGCATGCCCGACGTCAAGCAGCGCTTCCTGGACCTGGGTACCGAGGCCAAGGGCAGTACGCCGGAAGAGATCGGCGCGACGCTGCGAGCCGACATCGACAAGTGGGGCAAGGTGATCCAGCAGGCGGGCATCCAGCGCCAATGAGCGCAAACCCGGCCGGCTGACATAGCAATGGCGCGGTTGCCGGACTTTCCGTCGCGAGACGGGGAACATGGCAGCGCTCGCGCCGCCAACAGGAGTTCTACGTGAGCAATACGGCGTATCCCGAAGAAGGCCTTCTGGTCGACACCCATGTGCATGTCTTCAAGCAGGACATGCCGCTGATCCCGAATCCGCGCCACACTCCCGAATACAGCTTCACCGTGGAGCAATTGATCGGGGTGATGGACCAGTATGGCGTGCGCTACGCGGTCATCGCGGCGGCCAGTCCCTGGGGCGACTACAACGACTATGTGATCGATTCGGTGCGCGGCAATCCGCGCCTGCGCGGGACCATCATCGCCGAACCGTCCATCGAGCGCGTCGTGCTGGACCAGATGGACCGCGACGGCATCGTCGGCGTCCGGCTGCCCTTTATCAGCATGCCGCAGCTGCCGGACCTGGATAGCTGGGATTACCGAAAATTCCTGCGCCGGCTGGTGGACCTGGACTGGCATGTGCACGTACACATCGACGGACCGCGCCTGCCGCTGGTGCTGCCCTATCTGGAGCGTTCCGGCGTCAAGATCGTCATCGACCATATCGGTCGGCCGGATCCCGTCAAGGGCGTCGACAGCGACGGTTTCCGCGCGATGGTCGCCTCAGTGGAAAAGGGCCGGACCTGGGTCAAGCTGTCCGGCGCCTATCGCCTGGGGGATTATGCGCTGGGCTGCGCGCAGGAGCTTTGCCGCCGCGTGGGCTACGACAAGATGTTGTGGGCCAGCGACTGCCCCTTCGTGGGCGGCGAAAAGGACACCGATTACCGGCGCGCGATAGATTGGCTCAAGCAGGCCATCCCGGACGAGCACGCGCGGCGCCGCGTGTACGGGCCGAACGCGCTGGAGCTGTATTTTTCCTGAGCGCGGCGCCGCTCAGCCGGCTTCCAGCCGTTCCAGCACGGCGATGATCGTGGCGTCGTCGCCGGCGCGCACGCTCAGCGCCACATAGCCGTCGGGGCGGACCAGGTAGACGTGGCCCGCCTGGTAGACGGTATCGGCGGCGGCCACCGCCGCCACGGCGATGGACCGCGTGCCTTGCGGCAGGTCCACGGCGGGCGCGTCCACCGACAGCACGGCGAAGCGGCCCGTGGCCAGTAGCGCGTACAGGTTGCGGGCGTCGCCGGCGGTGCTGCGCAGGCCGAGGTCCGGCGCGCGGTCTCCCGGCGCGGGGTGTTCGGCCGCGCCGCGCGGCGATTGCGTCAGAGAGCCGCCTTCCCGATAGTGCAGGTCCAGTTCGGTCAACTGGTCCACGATGCGCTGGCGCAGCGCCGGGATGCGCGACAGCGTGCCGGCCGCCAGGTTGCGCAGTTCGCGCAGGATGGGATTGCGCAGCAATGCGATACGGGTCATGTTGCCCGCATTGCGCAGGACCTGGTCGCCGATGGCGCTGCGCTCGGGCGAGTAGCTGTCCAGCAATGTCCCGGCGGCATGACCGTGCCACACCATGGCCAGCTTCCAGGCGAGATTGAAGGCGTCCTGCATGCCGGTGTTCATGCCCTGGCCGCCCGCCGGGCTATGCACGTGCGCGGCGTCGCCGGACAGGAACACCCGGCCGCGCCGGTAATCCCGCACCTTGCGCTCGTTGATGCGGAAGCCGCTCAGCCAGAACGGGTCGTAGGCGCGCAGGCCCTGCGGACCGCGCGCATCCAATAACGCCTGCAGGCCTTCCAGCGTGGGCGCCGCTGGCGCCGCCACAGAGGACGCGCCGACATCGGCAATGACGCGAAAGCGGGTCTCGCCCATGGGGAAGATGGCCAGCACGCCGTCCTGCTGCCAGCATATCGTCAGCTCCTCGCGCGACAGCTCGCCTTCGATGTGCACATCGCCCAGCACCCAGTCGGACGGCATGGTGCTGCCGTCGAACTGCACGCCCAGCGCATGGCGTACCGTGCTGTGCGCGCCATCGCAGCCGCACAGGTAGGCGGCGTCCATGGTCTCCTCGCGGCCGTCGGGATGCCGCAGCACGGCGCCGACGCTATCGCCGTTGTCCTGGAAGGAAAGCAGTTCGACCCGGCGCTCGACCTGCGTTCCAAGGGCCGCCAGTTGCTCTTCCAGTACACGTTCGGTTTCGCTCTGCGGGATCATGAGGGCGTAATCGTAGGTGCTGCGGGCGATGTCGAAGCGCACGTGCACCAGCGGATTGCCCTCCGCGAAAATGCGCGCCCCCCGGCCGCGGATGCCGGCCGCGATGAAAGCCGGCGCGCAACCCTGGATTTCCAGAAGTTCGAGCGTACGCGGCCAGATGACCAGGGCCTTGGATTTGTCGCTGCGGGCGAAGGATTTGTCGATGACCCGCAGGTTCACGCCGCGGCGCTTCAGCGCCATCGCCATGGTCAACCCGACCGGGCCCGCGCCCACAACCAATACGGGGTGGTTCATAAGTTACGCTCCGATGCGTCCAGACCGGGCCTGTCCGCGCCCTATTGCCCGCCCGCGACCCGCCAGCGGGTTCCCGGCCGTCACCGGCCGCAGGCATTATGCCGGTGGCGCGAGCGATCGGGAAAGCACTTCTGGCCGGGCATGCAACGATGTCGCCGGTTCATTCACCCGCTCGCCAGCAGGGTTGTGCGCCGTTCCGTCATCGCCGGGACGCTACTATCCGCCCGTGCATGGCGCGGCCGGGCTCGTTGCCCGGCCAGCCTTTTCCCTTAGAACCGGAGCAGATCCATCATGCCTTTGTCGATGTACCAGGCTTCCATCCCTGTTTTCGTCCGAGCCCTGAACGTGCTGACCGCCTTGCTGGACAAGGCGGAAGCGCATGCCGCCCAGAATGGGCTGGACCTGTCCACGCTGGTCAATGCCCGCCTGGCGCCGGACATGTATCCCTTGTCAGGCCAGATTCAGCGTGCCAGCGACGCCTCCAAGTTCGCCGTCAAACGCCTGACCGGCCTGGATGCGCCCAGCTTCGAGGACGTCGAAACCACCTTTCCCGAGCTGCGCAAGCGCATTGCCGATACCGTGGCCTGGCTGCAAAGCGTTCCGGCGTCCGCGCTGGACGGCAGCGAAAGCAAAAGCGTCCAGCTGACCTTCGGCGACTTCAAGCCGACGTTCCAGGGCGACGCCTACCTGTTGTCCTTCGCGTTGCCCAACTTCTATTTCCATGTCACCACGGCCTACGGCATCCTGCGCCATAGCGGGGTTCCGGTCGGCAAGCTGGATTTCCTCGGCCCGTATCCGGGCTGATTCCGGGCCGCGTACCGGCCTCATGGCAGGCTGATTTCCGGCTGAGTGCTACAGCGGCGTTACCGTCGGGCGATTGCCGTGCCATGCCGCGCGGGCTTACCATGGTTGTTCGCTACCGAGCACACCTGAAGTACCGCGCGGCGCGCCCGGCGCCCCTGTGCGACGCAATCTGCGGAGGCCTGACGGCATGCGCGACGAACCGCTATTCCTGTTCGATGTCGACAACACGCTGTTCGACAACGATCGCATGAACCGCGACCTGGACGAGCGCCTGCGCGAAGTCCTGGGCGAGGACGCCGTCAGGCGCTACCGGCAGGTCTACGAAAAACGCCGCAACGAATCCGGCTACGCGGACTACCTCGGCAGTCTGCAGGCCCTGCGCCAGCCCGGCGCGAACGATGCGCAACTGGTCCAGGTGTCCTCCTTCCTGATGGAGTACCCGTTCGCGCGCGCCGTATTCCCCGGCGCGCTGGACGCATTGGCCGGCGCGGGCAAGGCCGTCATTCTTTCGGATGGCGATGTGGTGTTCCAGCCGCACAAGATCCGTGCCGCCGGCCTGTGGGATGCCGTCGACGGACGGGTCCTGATCCACGTCCACAAGGAGCGGATGCTGGCGCAGGTCGCGCAAGCGCATCCGGCGCCGCATTACGTGATGGTCGACGACAAGCTGCGCCTGTTGGCGGCCATCAAGCGCGCCTGGGGCGAGCGGGTCACCACCGTCTTTGTGCGCCAGGGGCACTATGCCCTGAACGACGAAGAGAACGCCAGCTATCCCCCCGCCGACGTTACGCTGGACCGCATCGGCCAGTTGGCCGATGCCGATCTTCCGGTGCGGGCAGCGCTGCCGCGTGCCCGCAACGATTGATTTCCCAGGAGGCCGCCATGCAACCCGGTTATGACCAAGCCCTGTACCTGCTTCCGTTCGATCATCGCAATTCGTACGTCAAAAGCATGTTCAACTTCAAGCCGCCCTTGAGCTCGGCGCAGAAGGCCAAGGTGGAAGACAGCAAACAACTGATCTACGAAGGCTTCCTGAATGCGGCCGAGCGCGGCCTGGCTAGGGGAAAGGCCGGCATCCTGGTCGACGAGGAATTCGGCGCTTCCATCCTGCGCGATGCCCGCCGGCGCGGCTACGTCACGGCGCTGTCCGTCGAACGCAGCGGATCCGACGAATTCCATTTCGAATACGGCGACGACTACGCGGACCATATCGAAGAGTTCGATCCGACTTTCGCCAAGGTGCTGGTGCGCTACAACCCGCAGGACGACGACGCCATGAACCGGCGCCAGGCGTCCCGGCTGCGCGCGCTGTCCGACTACTGCCACGATGCCGGCCGGCGCCTGATGTTCGAACTGCTCGTGCCCGCCACGGAGGCCCAGATGGCCTCCGTCAACGGCGACAAGGACGTCTATGACCTGCGGCTGCGCCCCACCCTGATGATCGAGGCCATCAGCGCCCTGCAGGGTGCCGGCGTCGAGCCGGACGTCTGGAAAATCGAAGGACTGGACCGCCGCGAGGATTGCGAAGGCGTGGTGCGCCAGGCACGCCGGGGCGGCCGCGACCGCGTCAGCTGCATCGTCCTGGGCCGCGGCGCGGACGACAGCAAGGTCCGCGCCTGGCTGGAAACGGCGGCGCCGGTGCCCGGCTTCATCGGCTTCGCCGTCGGGCGCACCAGCTTCTTCAGCGCCGTCGCCGATTACGAGGCCGGCAAGGCCAGCCGCGAAGAGGCCGCGCAGCGCATCGGCACACAATATGCACAATGGATCGACATTTTCGAGCGTGCGCGCGATGCACGAAGCTGATCATGGAAACGCAACGGATTAGTGTCAGGAAAGTCGCCGCCACCATCGCCGCGGTATGCATGGCGGGGTTGCTGCTGGGCGGCTGCGCTGGCGGCCAATTCAATCATCCGGGCCCGCCGCATCCGGGCGCGGCCAACCCCTGGAGCATGGGCGGGTTCAGCGACCCGGGCCCGGATTATCCGGCGACGGGGCATTGAACGGGAACGGGTTCGACCGGTAGCTTGTCTATCAACGTCTCGACGCCGGGATTCACCCCGGCGCTAACCGAAGGAGCTCCAAATGACCCGATCCCTCCGTTCACGCGCGGCCGGTTTCGCGGCAGGCGCGCTATGCCTGTCGTGGGCGATGTCCGCGTCCGCGGCGCCCCCTTTCGAGTTGGCCGCCAAGGGCTTGATGGACAATGCATCGCTCAGCCGCGCCAACGCAGCGAGCGCCAAGGATGCGACAGGGGCGATGTGCGGGGGCGAAAACATTTCCCCGGAGCTCTATTTCAACCACGCGCCGGCCGGTACCAAAAGCTACGCCGTCACGGTCTACGATCCGGATGGCGCGACAGGCCTGGGCATCGTGCACTGGGTCGTCTACGGCATCCCCGCATCGACCAAAACCCTGGCGCGCGGCGTAGGCGCGAAAGGGCCGGAGGGATCCACGCCGGGGACCAACCGCACCAACGGTCCCGGCTACTACGGGCCCTGCCCGCCGATGGGGGACAAGCCCCACCACTACCTCTTCCAGGCGTATGCACTGGACCTCGAGCCGGGGGCGTTGAAGCCGGGGCTCAAGCGGGACGAACTGATCGAGGAGATGCGCGGGCACGTGCTGGCGTATTCCAGCGTGATGCTGCGCTACGGACGCCCCGCGAAATCGATTCGGAAATGACCGCTCTCCGTGGCCGTTCGCAGACGGGCGGGAGCAACGGACTTGTTGTCGCCGCCCTGGCATGGCTGGCAATATAGCGGTCCCCCGGGCCACCGACACGCTGCTCCCGAAATGCTGCTTTTGGTCCTCGATCTTGCCGGCACCTTCGTCTTCGCCCTGAGCGGAGCGACAGCCGGCGTCAAGCGGCGCCTGGATCTTTTCGGCGTGCTCGTGCTGTCGTTCGTCGCGGGTAATTTCGGCGGCATCACGCGCGACCTGCTGATCGGATCGGTACCTCCCAACGCGATCAGCGACTGGAGGTACCTCGCGGTCTCGTTGCTGGCCGGGGCGATCACCTTCTACTGGTCGGCGGCCATCGAAAAGCTGAGCAGCCCCGTACTGATCTTCGATGCCGCGGGATTGGCCCTGTTTGCCGTCTCCGGCGCGCAGAAAGCGCTCGCCTTCGGACTGAACCCGCTGATGGCGGCCTTGCTGGGAATGCTCACCGGCATCGGTGGCGGCATGGTCCGCGACATCCTGACGGCCGAAATCCCCGCCGTACTCCGCGCCGATATCTACGCCGTCGCGGCCCTGGCGGGCGCAGGCATCGTAGTGGTCGGCCAAATGCTCGACGTCCCCGCCATCGCGGCCACGCTGGCCGGCGCGCTGCTTTGCTTCGGCCTGCGGCTGATGGCCATCCGCCGCGGCTGGCGCCTGCCCGTGGCCGGTACCCGGGAATAGCAGCCCGCGCCGCGCACTGGATGGGGGCGCCGGCGGCAGCCCTCGGAATAGCAAAGCGTGCCTCTACCCGAAGCGATCGAACCGGACACCCGCCATGATGCCAGCGCTGCTCGCCCGACTGCAGGACCTCGACCCCGACGGACACGGTCGCATCAAGGGCCTGCGGTTGGTGGCCGCGTACGGCATCGCGGCGATGCTGGGCGGCGTGCACGCGCTGGCGACCCTGCGGCTGCCGCCCGCTACGCTCGCATTCCTGGCCGGGGCCTATGCCCTCTGGGCGAGCGTCTCGGAAGCCCGCGCGACCCCGGGCGCATCCTGCCGCGACCTTGCGGTCCTGTGCGCGACAGCGGGACTCGGCGCGCTGCTGTATATCGGCGTTGGGCCATCCATGGCGCGCCTGATGCCGGCGGGCGCGGAATTCGCACTGGTGCTCGGCGCTTTTATGGTCGGCTTCCTGAAGCGATTCGGCGTCCTCGGCGCGGGAATGGGATCGCAGGTCTACATCGGCGAAATCCTGGCGTATAGCTTCAACTTCGACCGCACCGACCTAGTGTCGATCGGCGTGGCGGTATCGATAGCGATCCCGTCCGCCATCATCCCCAGATTACTGGCAGGCCGGTTCGAGTACACGGGGACGGTTGGGGCGCTCTCGCCAACGGATATTCCGAACCGCTGGCCCTTGGCCCCCGAAACCATCATGGGAATACAGGCGGCTATCGCGGCGGTGATAGCCATTGCGATCAACCAGGCGTTCGGGCTGGCGGAATCCGTTTGGGCGGTCACGGCCGCAGCCTATGTCGTGGCGAGCACGGCATCCGGCACCGTCGAGCGTGTGCGACGGCGGATCGTGGGCACATTGGTGGGTGTGCCGCTGGGGCTGATATGCCTGCCCCTGGCCACGCATGCGCCGGTGCTGCTATGGAGCGCGGGTGCGTTGGCGATGGTCCTGTACGGTATTGCACTGCCCAAGCGCTATGACATTGCCTGCGGGGCGTTTGCGTTCACCCTCGTCGTTACGCTCGCGGCCAGCGGACAGCATTCCGTCGAGCTCCTGGCGGCGCGCACCTGGCAGACGATATTGGGCGGTGCATTGGGCTTGGCGGCGGCGCTTTGGATACTGCCCTTGCGGGAGCGGCGGGCCGGGCTTTCCCGGGGGCGATGAGCGACTGCCGTCGGGGCTTTGCATGCGTATGCAAATACAGGTTTACCCGCGTATGGTCTTTCGACGACATCGCGTCCGTGTGCGCCGGGAAAACCCCCATAGCACCTCGTGGGCGCTTCGTTAAGAATTCGAATTCACCGGGTTCGACCTGCTGACGCGGTACCCGCCCACTCGACTTCCCTCCCTGAAACTGCGAAGAAATGCCGGCTGACGCCTCGCGCGGCCTTGTCGGAACCGATCCAACATGCCCAATACTGAATACGTATTCAATCCGACCGACATCGACGTGCTCCTGAAGCAGCCGCTGGGTGCGCGCCTGCCCGTGGTGGACCGGGCGCAAGGCGTCTACATCTACGACACCGCGGGTCGCCAGTACCTGGACGGCTCGGGCGGCGCCATGACCGTATCGATAGGCCATGGCGTGCGCGAGGTGCTGGATGCGATGCATGCCCAGGCGGAAAAGGCGTGCTTTACCTATCGCACACACTTCACCAACGCGGCGGCCGAAGCGTTGGCACAGGCGCTGGTCGACCTGGCGCCCTCGGGCATCAGCCACGCGTTTTTCGTCAACAGCGGATCCGAAGCCACCGAACTGGCGCTGCGCACGGCCAGGCAATACTGGCGCGACCGCGGCCGGCCCGGCAAGGCGCACGTCCTGGGACGCGCGATCAGTTATCACGGCATGACCATGGGCGCACTCTCCATGTCCGGGCATAACGCCCGGCGCGCCGACTATGGCGACCTGCTGCACACCTTCGCGGTCGCCCCTCCGCCCTATCCCTACCGCTTTCCGCTGTCGGACCAGGACGCGGAAGGCCACGGCGCCATGGTGTGGGACCGTGTCATCCGCGAGTACGGTGCCGACAAGGTGGCCGCCGTCATTGTGGAGCCGGTCGTGGGCGCCGCCGGCGGCGCCCTGACGCCGGAGGTGGGCTACATGCGCACGCTGCGCGAAATCTGCGACCGCTACGAAGTGCTGCTGATTTCCGATGAGGTGATCACCGGCATGGGACGTACCGGCACGTGGTTCGGTTGCGACCATGATGGCATCGCGCCCGACATGATCGCCACGGGAAAGGGCATGACCTCCGGCTATACGCCGATGGGTGCGGTCCTGTTTCACCAGCGCATCGTCGAAACCTTCGCCGCCACCGGCAAGACCGTGCCTTTCGGCCATACGTTCAGCGCCAACCCGCTGTCCGCCGCGACCTGCCTGGCGGTCGTCGACTACATGCGCAG
>NZ_JBMQQZ010000068.1:0-28311 GCF_057362025.1 Bordetella sp.
CGGCATCTTGCCGCGCGGCACAAACGAGCCGGCTACAGGAAAACAGGCGCGGAATGCGCCACTTTTTGCCGCACTGCGATAGCGGAAAGGACTGGACCACGTCCTCGCGAACCGCCCCCGCCGGACGGGAAGCGCGGTAAAAAAAGCGTTGACAGTGCATTATGCTCAGAAATAGTATAAGTCCATCGCTTCCTTCCGCCGATTTAATACTCAAAATGAGCATAAGCATATTATCGCGAGGCGCTGCCTCGCCCGCCGAGGTTTCCCCGTCCATCGCGCAGCCGGGTATTGATGCCTGGCGCCCGCCGGCCCCCTTGCCCAACGTGATGCTGGAGCCCGTGGTTCGTGCCGCGCTGCTGGAGGACCTGGGCCGAGCCGGGGACATCACCACCGACGCGATCGTCGATCCGGACACGCGATCCCGTTTGCGCCTGGTGGCCCGCAAGGCCGGCGTGCTGGCGGGATTGGATCTGGCGCGCATGGCGTTCACGCTGACCGATCCCCGCATCGAAGTACTGCCGGGCATGCGTGACGGCACGCGCCTGCGCCCCGGCGACGAAATCGCCGTTGTGTCAGGCCCGGCGCGAGGCATCCTTACCGCGGAACGCACGGCGCTGAATCTGTTGTGCCATCTGAGCGGCGTCGCTTCCGCGACGGCGGCGATCGCGGATGCCATCCGGCCGTACGGAACGCGCGTCACATGCACGCGCAAGACGCTGCCCGGCATGCGGGCGCTGCAGAAGTATGCGGTGCGGGTCGGCGGTGGCAGCAATCATCGCTTCGGGCTCGATGACGCGATGCTGATCAAGGACAACCATGTGGCCCTGGCCGGCGGGATCCGTCCGGCAGTGGAGCGCGCGCGTGCCGCCGCGGGCCACCTGGTCAAGATCGAGCTCGAAGTCGACACGCTGGCCCAGCTGGAAGAGGCACTGAGCCTGAAGGTGGACGTCGTGCTGCTGGACAACATGGAGCTGGACCAGTTGCGGCAGGCGGTCGCCATGGCCAAGGGTCGCGCCGTCACCGAGGCCTCCGGCGGCGTCACGCCGGCGACGGCGCCCGCCATCGCGGCCACGGGAGTGGACCTGATCGCCATCGGCTGGATCACGCATAGCGTGCAGGTGCTGGACATCGGCCTGGACGCGTGATGGAGCCGATCATGGATACCTTGCAGAGGCGCACGCAGCGCCGTACCGTCGCGCGGCGCGTGCGCGGCGCGATGCTGGCCGCGGCCGCTTTGCTGGCGGCCGCGGGATGGATACGTGCCGCGGGAAGCCCGGCCGTCAAGCAGCAACCCGATAGCGTTGCGTCGATCGCGACCGATGCCGCGGCGCGCGCTTATCCCTCCCATCCCATTACCATCATCGTCACCTTTCCGCCGGGTGGGGGCACCGACCTGCTGGCGCGCCGGCTGGGCGCTGCCTTGCAGCATGACCTGGGCCAGACTGTCGTCGTGGAAAACCGGCCGGGCGCCAGCGGCAATATCGGCGCGCGCGAGGTGGCGCAGGCCGCGCCGGACGGCTATACGCTATTGATGGTCAACAGCTCGTACGCCATCAACCCCGGCGTGTACCGTGACCTGCCGTTTTCCCCCAAGCACGATCTCAAGGGTGTGATCAACGTGGCCTTCGTGCCTTCCGTGCTGGCGGTGCCCGCATCGTCGCCTTTCCGTGATCTTGCGGATGCCTTGGCAGCGGCGGGGAAGGGCGGCAAGGCACTGAACTACGCGTCGTGCGGCAACGGTACGCCGCAGCATCTGGCTGGCGAGATGCTGCGCATTGCCAGTGGCCGTTTGCTGCAGCACGTGCCCTATAAGGGCTGCGGCCCGGCGTTGACCGACCTGTTGTCGGGCCAGGTCGGCATGGGGATCGTGACGGCCTCCAGCGCGGCGCCTTTCCTGGCATCGGGCAAGCTGCGCGCGCTGGCCGTGACCTCGCCCGAACGCACGGAGGTCCTGCCGACGGTGCCGACGGTCGCGGAACAGGGGTATCCGGGATATTCGCTGGACCAGTGGCACGGGCTGCTGGTCCCTTCGGCGACGCCGCCGGCGATCGTCGCGAAGCTGAACGCGGCGGTGGCCGCCATCATGAACCGCACCGACACCCGCCAGGCCCTGCTGCAACTGGGCTACAGCCCGACGGCCAGCACGCCGGCGCAATTCCAGGCCTTGATCGATCACGACATCGATCGCTTCAGCCAATTGACCGCGCGTATCGGCTTGCACGTCGATTGACGGGCGTCCGGCCCGCGGGCGCAGTGTGTGCACCCGCGGGTCCAAGGCAATCGGGCCGCCATGCGGGGATGGCCCCGCCCGTTACTCCATGCCGGCGACGACGGTGGAAAAGCCCGCGTCCACGTGCGTGATTTCGCCGGTCACGCCAGCCGCGAGATCCGACAGCATGAAGGCGGCGACATTGCCGACATCGTCGATGGAGACATTGCGGCGCAAGGGCGCGTTGCTTTCGACGAACTTCAGGATGGACGAGAAGTCCTTGATACCGCTGGCCGCGAGGGTCTTGATCGGCCCGGCCGAAATGCCATTGGCGCGGATACCCAGCGGACCCAGCGCCGTCGCCAGGTAGCGCACGCTGGCTTCCAGCGACGCCTTGGCCAGTCCCATGGTGTTGTAGTTCGGAACGACCCGTTCGGCGCCGAGGTAGGTCAGCGTCAGCACCGAACCGTTGCGGCCTTTCATGAGCGGCAGCGCCGCCTTGGCCATGGCCGGGAAGCTATAGGCCGATATGTCGTGGGCGATGCGGAAGCCTTCGCGGGACAGGCCCTCCAGGAAGTCGCCCGCGATCGCCTCGCGCGGGGCGAAGCCGATGGAGTGCACCAGGCCGTCCAGGCCGTCCCAGCGCTGGCCCAGTTGCCCAAAGGCTGCATCGATCTGCGCGTCGTCGCCGACGTCGCAAGCCAGCACGATGTCGCTGCCGAATTCACCGGCGTATTCGGTAACCCGGTCCTTGAAGCGATCGCCGACATAGGTAAAGGCCAGCTCCGCGCCCTCGCGGTGGCAGGCCCGGGCGATGCCGTAGGCGATGGAGCGGTTGGACAGCACACCCGTGACCAGTATGCGTTTGCCGGCAAGAAAGCCCATGTGTCGAATCCTCGAGACTGAAACCTGAAAACGCTATTTTAGGTGAACGTCGCGGGAGGCGTCCCACACGCCTTGCAGGCACGAGCTCGCCGGCCCGCCGCCGGGTATCCGGGGGCGGGCCCGGCCTGGCCGGCGCGGACCACCCGGCCAGCCCCTGCGCCGGCGCACCATCCGTTCGCGAAGGCCAACAAAAACGCCGGCGCGAAGGCCGGCGTCGGGTCTGGCGCGGCGGGGCCGCGCGGCACGGTTCGATCAACCGCGCACGTTGGTGCCGGGCACCCGCAGGATGCTGCCCACCCTCAAGACACTGCCCTTCAGGTTGTTCAGCGCGCGCAAGGCGTCCACCGTGGTGCTGTACTGGCGCGCCAGGGAATAAAGGGTATCGCCGGCCCTGACCTTGTGCTGGCGCACGTTGGGCCGCGGCGCGGCCATCTTGGCCGATGCCATCTGAGCGGTGGCCGATCGCACGGAGCCGCGCTGCGCCGGATTTTCGCCGGCCCGACCGATCGCCTCCAGCGAGGCGACCTGCACGCCGCCACGGGCCGGCACCAGCAGGTGCCGGGCCGTGGCGATGCGTTTCTGTCGCGCCGGGATGTCGTTCAGGCCCTTGAGCTTGGCTTCGGTGATCCCGAAGCGGCGCGCGATCGATGCATAGGTGTCGCCTCGCTGCGGCTGATAGACCTTCCAGCTGGACAGCTCGCCCTTGTAGTTCTCCATGTTGGCGTTGAAGATATCCACCCGGTCGGCGGGCAGGATCATGGACTCTTGCTGGCCACGGATCACCGGCCGGTTGAACGAGGGATTCAATGCCTTGAATTCGTCCACGGGCATTTCGGCCAGGCGCGCGGCGACGTCGATATCGATATCGCGGTTCTTCTGCACCGTGGCGAAATAAGGGGTATTGCTTACCGGAGGCAGCACGACCGCGTATTTCGCCGGGTTGGCGACGATGTTCTTGATGGCCTGCAGCTTGGGCACGTAGTTGCGGGTCTCGTCCGGCAACTGCAGCGACAGGTAGTCGGTGGGCAGGCCCGCCGCTTCGTTCTTGGCCATCGCGCGTTGCACGGCGCCTTCGCCCCAGTTGTAGGAAGCCAGGGCCAGGTACCAGTCGCCCTGCATGTCGAACAGGTTCTCCAGGTAGTCCAGCGCGGCGTTGGTCGAAGCGATCGGATCGCGGCGCTCGTCGCGCCACCAGTCCTGCTTCAGGTTGTAGTGCTGGCCGGTGGCGGGCACGAACTGCCACAGGCCGGAGGCCTGGGCGCGCGACAGCGCCTTCGGGTTGTAGGCGCTTTCCACGAAAGGCAGCAAAGCCAGCTCGGTAGGCATGCCGCGCTGGTTGATTTCGTCGGTGATGAAGTAAAGGTACTTGCCGGCGCGTTCCGCCATGCGCTGCATCGCCTCCGGATGCGAGGCGTAGTAGTCGGTCCATTGATCGACCAGCGCGTTATGCAGGTTGGGGATGGCGAAACCGCGGCGGATGCGGTCCCAGACGTCGCGCGGCGGGTGGGTCAGGTCGATGGTGCGTGACGTGACCGTGGCGACGTAGCGGGTCGGATATCCGGGTTGCTGGGTGTCGAGGTCGGCGGCTTGTAGCGGTGTCTGTTTGTGCGTCGTTCCCGCGCATCCGGCCAGTACGGCCAACACGACGGGAAAGATGAGCCGGAACAATTTCATCGATGGGTCACTTGAAGTTGTTTTTCCATTCGCGAAGTACGGCGAATACTTCGACAGGCGAGTTTAGCGAACGCCCGGCTTGTGCCGCGGCAGCTTGGGTAATTTCAACTTGCCGGGTGCGCAAGAATGGATTGGTGTCCCGCTCCAGCCCGATGGACGAGGGAAGCGTGGGACGGCCTTGCTCGCGCAGTTGCTGGGCCCGCTGGTACCACTGTTGCAGGGTGCGGTTGGCCGGATCGACGGCCATTGCCCATCGCAAGTTGGCAAGAGTGTACTCGTGTGCACAGCAAACTTGTGTTTCAGCCGGTAATGTTACGAATTTCCCCAGGGAATCCGCCATTTGGGCCGGGGTGCCCTCGAAAAGCCGTCCGCATCCGCCCGCGAATAGGGTATCCCCGCAGAAAAGTACTGGTTCCACGCCCGCAACACGCCCGAAATAGGCAATATGGCCGGCCGTATGGCCCGGTACGTCCAGCACATCCATCGACAGGTCGAGTTCGGCGATCTCGACGTGGTCCCCTTCTTCCAGCGCGATATCGCAGCGCGGCAGGGCCTCGTTCGCCGGGCCGTATACGACGGCCCCCGTGGCGAGCGACAATTCAAGCACGCCCCCGACGTGGTCCTGGTGGTGGTGCGTGAGTAGAATGGCGCGCAATTGCAAGCCTTGCTCGCGCAGGACGCGCAGCACGGGCTCGGCCTGGCCGGGGTCGACTACCGCGGCCAGCCCCTGCCGGCGCGCCATCCAAATGTAGTTGTCGGAAAACGCCGGCACCGGCAGCAGTGACGAGAAAGAGGAAGGTCCGGGCACATCGACGTCTGCGGGGGCGGAGGTGGCTTGCGTCATCAAAGGAACCCATAGCGTGGCAGAAGATAGTGTGCCGATTGTAGAACTGGCCGAGTGGTTTCAAACGCCGCCCGGCCAATATGTGCTGCGTTGGGAGCAAGCCCAGTTCGACGCCGTGGTGGCCGATGTGTTCGGCTATAACGCCTTGCAAGTGGGTCTGGCGGAGCTCGACCTGCTGCGCAACAACCGCATGCCGTTCAAGGCCTACGTGGGCACGGTCATGCCGGAGCCCGATGTCGTGGCGCGCTGGCAGGCCTGCACGCTGGCGGATCCGCATGCGCTGCCCTTCGCGTCGCAGAGTATCGACCTGCTGGTGCTGCCGCATGCCTTCGAATGCACGGACGCCCCGCATGACGTGCTGCGCGAGGTGGAGCGGGTGTTGATGCCGGAAGGGCGCGTCGTGATTTCCGGCTTCAACCCCTGGAGCCTCTGGGGCGCGCGCAACCGCATGCCCGGCATGGAGCCGTGGCTGCCGCACGCCCCTTCGGCGCAGGTCTCGCTGGCCCGGGTCAAGGATTGGCTGAAACTGCTCTCCTTCGAGGTCGACCGGGGCCGTTTCGGCTGCTACGCCCCCGCGTGCCAGACCGATATCTGGCTGCAGCGCTGGCGTTTCATGGAAAAGGCCGGCGACCGCTGGTGGGCGGTATGTGGGGCGGTGTACATGGTGTCGGCGGTCAAGCGCGTGGCGGGCATGCGATTGATCGGCCCGGCGTGGAAACAAAAGCGCAAGCCCGCCGCGGCTGCGTCCGTGGTGGCGAATCACCGTTCGGGGCCGGTGGAACCGGTCTGAGGGCGCCGCGGGCGATGGCTTCGGGATATCCTCCCGTCCCCCCGTGCGGATATGCATGGAATATTCTTATCGCCTCGCATCGGCGGCCCCGCGCGATGGCGGTAACAGGAACACTGGCAGGAACAGCAGATGAATGAAGGCGGTATGGCGGGCGC
This sequence comes from Bordetella sp., assembly GCF_057362025.1. Classification (NCBI taxonomy): domain Bacteria; kingdom Pseudomonadati; phylum Pseudomonadota; class Betaproteobacteria; order Burkholderiales; family Alcaligenaceae; genus Bordetella; species Bordetella sp. The sequence goes on from NZ_JBMQQZ010000068.1 coordinate 6,558, forward strand.
GGATGACACGCAGGAAGTCGTGGAACTGTGGACGGACGGCGCATGCAAGGGCAATCCCGGGCCTGGCGGCTGGGGCGTCCTCATGCGCTCCGGCGCCCATGAGAAAACCTTGCACGGCGGCGAAATGGCGACCACCAACAACCGCATGGAGCTGATGGCGGTGATCCAGGGCCTGACCGCCCTGAAGCGGTCCTGCACCGTGACCATCCACACGGATTCGCAGTACGTCATGAAAGGCATGACCGAATGGCTGGCCAATTGGAAGAGGCGCGGCTGGGTCACGGCGGACAAGAAACCCGTGAAGAACGCGGAATTGTGGCGCGCGCTGGACGAGCAGGTCTCGCGTCACCGCGTGTCGTGGCGCTGGGTACGCGGCCACGCGGGCGATCCCGGCAACGAGCGGGCGGACCAGCTGGCCAACCTGGGCGTGGAAGAGGCACGGCGGGGCCGCGCGGCGTAGCGGGCACGGCGGCGGGCGGCGTCGCCGTACCGGGCGCCGCCGGGACAGGTACACTAACGGCCATCCCGTTCGTGGCCGCGCGTGCGCGCGGTTTCGTTTCGGATTACTCGCCGATCCCGTCATGGAATCGGCCGCGTCTGCCGGACTATTCGCCCCTCAGCCTTACACATGCGCCAGATCATTCTCGATACCGAAACTACCGGCCTGGAACCATCCCAGGGCCATCGCATCGTCGAGATCGGCTGCCTGGAAATCGTCAACCGCATGGTCACGGGCAACACCATGCACGTGTACCTGAATCCGGACCGCGAAAGCGACCCGGAAGCCTTGGCGGTGCACGGCCTGACCACCGAATTCCTGGCCGACAAGCCCCGATTCGCGGATGTCGCGGACGAGCTGACGCGCTTCCTGGACGGCGCGGAAATCATCATCCACAACGCCGCCTTCGATACCAAATTCCTGAACGCCGAACTGGCGCGGATCGGCCGCTCGCCGATGCAAGAGATCTGCGCCACGATCACGGATTCGCTGATGCACGCCCGCGAACTGCATCCGGGCAAGCGCAATTCGCTGGACGCGCTGTGCGAACGGTACGGTATTTCCAACGCGCACCGCACACTGCACGGCGCCTTGCTGGATGCACGCCTGCTGGGCGAAGTCTGGCTGGCCATGACGCGCGGCCAGGACGCGCTGCTGATCGACGTCGACGAGTCCGAAGGCAAGGGCGGGGCGGATGGCCTTGTATTGGGCCGCTTCGATGCGTCCGGGCTGCCTGTTATCCGAGCCACGGCGGAGGAACTGGCGGAACACGAGGCCTACCTGGGCGCGCTGGACAAGTCCGTCGGCGGTGCCTGCCTGTGGCGGCAATGGGATCCGGCGCCGGCGCCCGCCGCCGCCCCGGCGGAAAGCCAGGCCGCGTAACTCGCGGCGGCGGGGTCGGCTCGATGATCGGCCTTTGGCGGGTGATGCTGCTTCGTCGCGTTCGCCGGCCATGGCTCCACAATGCCCCGATTTGCGCCTTCGGAAAACCACATGCTAGAATCGCGGTCTTCCTTGGGCGGTTAGCTCAGTGGTAGAGCACTGCCTTCACACGGCAGGGGTCACTGGTTCGAAACCAGTACCGCCCACCAGGAATCCCTAGAGAAAAAATTGCCGGCAAATGCCGGCTTTTTTCGTTTTCGGAAGGGCTTCCGCAGGCGTCGCTTTTTTGTCCTCTCCTGAATCGGGGGATGTGCCACATTTGCCGCAATGCGTTGCGGATCATGATCCGCTGAAATCCGTGGTCATGTTCGCCCGAAGTCAGCGGTCATGTTCATCGAAATACGCACTTGTTGTTCGGGAAAGAGTATCGGCTTTAACTCCTGTCTTTGCGGGAGGTTTCCAACAGAGTCGCTGGTCTTCCGGGACAGGCACATAAGACAAGTGCCTGCCGACACCTCTGCCGTCAATAGACCTCAAGGAAGTGCTGGGTATGACGAGCGTGGCACCCTCACGAATCAATACACAAAAGGCTGTATTGCATTGCAAAAGCCTGGCTGAATCCTCCCTGCTCGTTGTTTGTCCAGCCGGCTGCTCATTTACGTAATGCGCGATAGAGTAATTGGAGGTTGAGGCCATGCAATCTTCTTTGGCCTGCGTCCTCCCCAAATCAATGAAAGGAAGAACGCCGATAACGGTGACTATTGCGGGCACGATCACTAGGACGATCACGATCAATGGTAGCGCCACTATGAAAAGCGCTGGTATGCTCAGCACCAGTTGAGGTGAAAGTTCCTTCGCGGACGCCCTTATTTTCGCGCGCCGCCCTTGCAATTTCTTAAGCCAGCCGTGCCGTTTACCTATCCAAAGTCCGATGGGCAGCATCGAGTAGAAGGCTAACATTGGCGCCGTTCCCAAAAGGAAGCTGGGATATTGGTGAAGCAGTTTTCCAGGAGCCTGTCCCATTACCATCGCCCAGGCGGTGAAGGCATGCCAATAAGCATCCTCTGGCGATACGGGAAATAGCGACAAATCCAGACCGAAGTACGTCAGGTAGCCTTCCAGGTAGGCTCGGCCTTGCGCATAAAAAAGAACTACTAGGAAAGTAGTGATGGGCAGAGAAAGCCACCACCGATTGATAGCTTCGGGCGCATGTTTTACGGGTTGCTGGGTTAATCGTTCCTCCTCATGAAGATGCGGGCTGTTAGAGTTTGACGCTTCAATTCGCTGGCTCATGTTTCTCTCCGCGGTCCTGTCGTTAGCGTTTCCTCGGTGCGGGTCAGATTTGCGCTAACCGAAGGCTCCAATAGGATGACGGAATGGATGCGGCAAGACTTAAACTCAGATGTGGGCATTAATGACACAGGCTGAAGCATTGGACGAAATGTTGCGCTGACCGTCTGAATCCACAACATCGCTTTTACGGGGGGATTACCGAACGTCGCCGAATGGATCGCTACGCCTGCTGGATATCGTTCCGTGAAAGCACATGTTATAGACGACGAGCCGGGGAAACGTGGAGATTGCCATGCGCAGACTTAAGCAATTCACGACTTTCTTTACATGCGCCTCGATAACTGCATTCGCGGGTTGCACTTCCAGCCAGCCAACGCCATCCGCCAGCGAGCTGGGTCTCGACCAGGTATTCAGGCAAATCCGGGACGGTTTAAACGCGTTTCGTCCGCAGGACCCTAACGAAGCAGTTGGATATCTCGCATCTGATTTGTCCGTGACCGTGGCATTCACCGCTAAGCAGACGGATAGCAAGAAGTTAGTCCTGAACTTGACGCCTGCCCCGGTTATCCGCGAAATTCCAAGCGGATCATTCGAGACATCCCGTGGATTTGAGGCAAGTCAAGCGAACACGATAACGATCCTGTTCAAGAATCCATACACCATATCAAAGGACACGACGATCGGCGCAATAGCGGCCGCGATTGCTACCAACGGATGCACCGTAACTGTAAAGCGAGGCGGTACGGAACAAACTATCAAGGGTCCGGTCGATATTATGTATATCAAAACGATCGTCGATATGAGCGGAATCCGTCCCGGACGCAGCCTTCCAAAAGAGGGTTCAACACCATCGGTGCTGGACACGTATTTCTTGAGTAAAAAGGGGACCATTCCTTTGTCCCCAGAGCTGGCGCAAGCATTGAAAGTTCCAGCCGATAGTGGCAAAAAGGCCGTTGATACTTCTGCGGCCTGCTAGGCGTCAGTCGGTGGCCACTCAGTCCGCGGTCGGTAGCAACTTCCTACGTATCGTTTTTTGGCAGTCCAGCTAGCGAGGACCGTGCGGTTGCGCTAACAGCACATTTTCCCGAGCGAGGCTGGTGGCGCTATCTGCAATTGCCTGCGCCACCTCTCTCGCTCACGCGTGAGCTTGTCCTGTCGCTTCGCTGCGGTCAGCATGGCAGTGACTCAAGCCCTATTACGGTCCCTTCAGATGCGGTCTATGAAGGTTTCTCGACCGTTGTTCAATCGAACGAACGCCTTTTTGATGCGACGTTCGGTAGCCAGTACCGCCCACCGGAAAGGGAAAGTCGGAAAGATTGCCGGCCAATGTGGGTTTTCCGATTTTTGGCGGCTTTTAAATTTCCCTAGATTGCCTTCCACGTTGCCTTATCGAGTGGGCAGCAGCTCCAGAACAGCGTTGCGGGCATTGTTTCGACGGTGCGGGCGGGGGTGCGCGGAGGATGCGGCATCGGGCGGCATAAGCCCACCGCCTCGATGCGGACCAAGGCGCATCGGATAGGCGTCGTTAAGGGTTTTCACTGATCATGCCCCCTGTCGATTTCGGCGAGATTGAAGCGTCGTTCTGATGCAACCATCACCCACCGCTACGAAGAGGCAAACCATATGGCTACCGGAACCGTCAAACTTCATCGTGTCCTGCGTGCTCCCCCGGAGCGCGTCTACCGTGCTTTCCTGGAGCCGGATGCGATCGCGAAATGGATACCGCCTTACGGCTTCACATGCCAGGTCCACCACATGGATGCCAAGGTCGGCGGGACGTACAAGATGTCGTTCCGCAATTTCGGCACGGGCAATAGCCACTCTTTCGGGGGCGAGTATCTGGAATTGGTGCCCAACGAAAAGATCCGTTATTCCGACCAGTTCGACGATCCGAATCTGCCCGGCAAGATGCAGGCGACCATTTCGTTGCGCCAGGTGGCTTGCGGCACCGACCTCAATATCCTGCAAGAAGGACTGCCGGAGGTCATTCCGGTGGAGATGTGTTACCTGGGGTGGCAGGAGTCGCTGGCGCAGTTGGCGAAGCTGGTCGAGCCGGACATTCCGGAATGATGGGAGACTCGTTCAGCGCTTATGGATGCCGCTGGCTCCCGCGGCGCGCGGCATCCGGCCAAAAGTATCCGGCGCGTTCGGGGACGGCGCGTTTGCCAGATCGCGGCGCGAGCCGTGTTCGTTCGCGTAGACGCAGGTGAACTCGGCGCCCAGCAGGAAGACCTGGGCGGCGTAGTACACCCAGATAAGCACGACGATCAACGATCCGGCGGCGGTGTACGAGGAAGCGACCGAAGCCTTGCCCAGGTACAGGCCGATCAGGAACTTGCCGATCTCGAACAATACGGCCGTCACCGCAGCGCCCGTCCATACGTCGTGCCACGCGACGGATGCGCGCGGCATGAAGCGGTAGATCAGCGCGAACAGCACGGTCATGATGGCCAGGGCCACCGCGGTATTGATGACCTGCAGCAGGATTTCCCACCCTGGCATCAGGCCTGTGGCCCAGCCGCCCAGGGCGCTGAGCAGCGCGCTGACGATCAGGGACACCATTAGCAGGAAGGCGAGCGCCAGCACCAGGCCCAGCGATAACAGGCGCGCGCGGATCATGTTCCAGATGCCGGATTGCTTTTTATCCACGGGGACTTCCCAGATCCGGTCCAGGGCGCTTTGCAATTCCGCAAACACCGTGGTCGCGCCGACGATCAGGACCCCCACGCTGACGACGGTGGCGGCGATGCCCTGCGTGGGTTCCTGCGCGCCCTGGACCACGCTTTCGACGGCCTTCGCACCGTCCGGGCCGACCAGGGCGTTGATCTGCTCGAACAATTGTCCCTGTACGGCGTCCCGGCCCCAGAAGAAGCCGGCCACGGCGATGACGATGATGATCAGCGGTGCCAGGGAGAAGACGGTATAGAAGGCGATGGCGGCGCCCATGCTGGGGGCATAGTGATCCAGCCATGCGTTGACCGCTTTTTTGGCAAGGCCGAAGAAGCGCTTGATATGCATGGCAGGCTCCGCGCGGTTGCTCCGGCACGCATGGCGCAAGCACTGTGCCGTGGGACGCGGCACCCGCGCCAGCGCAGAGCTTGCCAGCGCCGAGGTCCCCGCCCGCGACGTTCCCAGCACGGAGCCTCCAGCACTACCGCGGCGGCGCGTCGACGGACTGCTGGGTGGTGTTGCGCGCGCTGCTACGCGTCGCTGTCCTTGTCCTGTCCCAATATCCGCTGGTTGCGGTTCTCTATCACGCGCGCGGTGGTCGACGTGGCCCCCGGGCCGGCCCGGAATCGTAAGTCGCGGAAGGACAAGGGGGTGCCGTCCTTGCCATGCACGGAGATCCTTTCTATGGGGTCGCCGGTTTTCTCATCCACCAGCTCCAGTGGGGCTTTGCCGTCGGGCGCCAGCCAGTCGTCGCCCCATTGCTTCAGGGCGATCAGTACCGGGTAGAGCTCTTCCCCTTTTTTGGTCAACCGGTAGCCGTCGGTATTGGCGCGGTCCTGCAAGGGGAAGCGTTCGATGATGCCCGCTTCGATCAGGCGCTCCAGGCGCGCGGCCAGGACGTTGCGGGCGATGCCCAGCTCGCGCTGGAACTCATCGAAGCGGGTCGTGCCCTGGGTGCACTCGCGAATGATGAGCAGGCTCCACCATTCGCCGACCTCGTCCAGGGCGCGGGCAATGGTGCAGTTCATGCCGGTGAAGCGTTTTCGGTACATGGCGTTTTTTTACCACTTAAAGTTTTGTGAAGCAACTTTGTTGGCTGGAATAGTTGTTTCACGAAACTCTACGGTTTATAGTCCCGCCACAGAGTTGCGTCACGAAACTAAATTACCCCTCATCAGGAATTCGAGCCATGGATCGCCGCCTCCTTGTATTGGCCCTGGGTATGTTCGCACTGGGAACCGACAGCTTTGTCGTCGCGGGCATCCTGCCCCAGCTTTCACAGACCTTTGGCGTCGGCATCGGCGCCGCCGGGCAGATGACGACCGTTTATGCCATTACCTACGCGCTGCTTGCGCCGACCATCGCCGCGCTGGCGGCCGGGGTGCCGCGCAAGCGTCTGCTGTTATCGGGCCTGGGGCTTTTTGTGGTCGCCAACCTAGCCACGGCGGTCGCGCCCAGTTTCGGCCTGGCCTTGCTGACGCGGATGCTGGCCGGGCTAGGCGCGGCGATGTTTTCGCCCACGGCCACCGGCGCGGGCTCCATGCTGGTGGCGCCCGAGCGGCGCGGCTATGCGCTGTCCATCATCGTCGCCGGCCTGACGGCGGCGACGGCGCTGGGTTCGCCCATCGGGGCGGTGATCGGCGGCGTGGGCGACTGGCGGTGGACCATGGTGTTCGTCTCCACGCTGGGCGCGGGCTCTTTCCTTGGCGTCTGGAGGTTGCTGCCGGCGATGCCATTGCCGCCGGCAATCGGCCTGCGCAAGCGCCTGGCGCCGCTGGCCGATAGGCGCGTCGGCCTGACGTTGGCGACTACGTTGCTGGCGATGAGCGGGCTGTTTACCGTCTACACCTACTTCGCGGTGGTGTTCGAACGTGCGGTGGGAGGGAGTGCCGCTGTGCTGGGCCTGCTTCTGGTGATCTGGGGCGCGGCCGGGACACTGTCGAACCTGGTGGCGGGACGCCTGATCGACACGATAGGCTCGCGCAAGGTCCTGGTAACGATGTTGACGATCCTGGTGGCCGATATCGCGCTATTGCCTTGGACTGGCGCGAATATATGGACGGCGGCGGTGGCGATCGCGGTGTGGGGCGGGTGTGGCTGGGGCCTCCTGGTGCCGCAGCAGCATCGGCTGGTGACCTTGGCGCCGTCTGTCGCACCGGTGCTGCTGGGCTTGAATACGGCTGCCACCTACATTGGCGTGTCGGTGGCCGGTGTGATAGGCGCGGGCACCATCCAGTTGCTGGGAGTCGGCGATGTCGGCTTCGTGGCCGCGACATTGCTGGCGGCAGCGCTGATCGTTTCCGGGCTGGCGACACGGCATATCGCCCTGGGAGCGGCCAACCCCGCGCGTGCATCGGGCGCGCCGGCCTGAGCGTTGCCACGTCTTAATTGCCAGGCGGCGCAGGGTATTCGCCGCCCAGCATTTTCGTCAGCTTGCGCGCGGCCTGCTTGACGGGTTTGTCGTAGTCGGCACTGAAGCGGTCCGTGGGCATGGTCAAGGTGATCGCGCCCAGCAGCTCGCCATCCGGATTGAACACCGGTGCCGCGACGCCGGCGATTTCGGGGATGCGGTCGCCCACGAGGACCACGACCTGCTCACGGCGAATGCGGGCATACATGTCGCCGGGGGCGCCGGAATAGGCGGTGATGATGCGTCCGCCGGCGCCGCGATCCAGCGGCAGCAGGTCCCCGGGACGGATGTGGTCGCGCACCGGGCGAGGGGAGTCGACACGATGCAGGCAGAGGCGGCGGTCTCCCTGCCGGACGTGAAAGGCCGCGCTTTCCTTGGTCTGCGCGACCAGTTCGCGCAGCGCCGGCATGATGACCGATTCCAGCGAGAACGACGCCGCGTAGACCTGGTGCAGGCGCACGATGCCCGCCCCCAGCGCATAACGGCCATCGGGCTGGCGCCGCACGAGATGCGCGTGCTCCAGCGATGCCAGCAGCCGCAGCACGGTGCTTTTGTGCATCTCGGTCAGCGTGGCGATTTCCGCCAGGCCCAGCAGCGGCGTGCTGGCCGAAAACACCCCAAGGACGGACAGGGCGCGGTCCACGGCCGCGACGCCGCCTTCGGCGGCATTGCGGTCTGCGAGGGAGGGAACAGCGGATTTGCGCGGCATGGCCGGGAAGGGATGGTGTAAAGGGGCGGGCAAGCGGGAAGGCCGAGCGGGGCCCCGGATTGACATCCGCTGGCGGCGCGTTCATCATAGATAGAACGGCATTCTATCTAATGAAATCAATGGAGACAAGCCCGAATAACACCTCGGCCGCCGCGTTCGCTGTCGGCCAGCCGTCGCCCGCGAAGGCCGGCGTGCCGCCGGATAGTGCGGCGCCCGGCCTTGCCGGCCCGGCCTGCGGCGGTGACGCCATCGACGCTGCTCATGCCAGGGGCGCCTCCAATGCCGCCGCTGCAGCCGATGGAGCCGGTGCCGCCGTAGCCGCCGATGCAGCTGACCCCGCCGGTGCCAGCGACACTGTTGATTCCAAAGGCGCCCTTGCGGGCGCCGCCGCCTGCGCGAACGTGATCGTCGAGCGCCACGGCGACTGGGCCCTCATCCGCATCGCGCGCGAGGCCAAGCGCAATGCGCTGGATCGCCGCACGCGCATTGCCTTGCTGCGCGCCTTCGATTCTCTTCAGGGCCAGGCGCGCTGCATCGTACTGACGGGATCCGGCGCCAGCTTCTGCGCCGGGCTGGACCTGAAGGAGCGCGCCAACGAGCGCGCCGCCGGCTTGCGCGACAGCTCGGGCGATGAATGGATCGCCGTCAATATGGCGATACGCCGGCATCCGGCGGTGTTCATCGCCGCCATCAATGGCATGGCGCTGGGCGGCGGCATGACGCTGGTGAATTCCTGCGACCTGGCCATTGCCGCGGACGATGCGTGGCTGGGGTGCCCGGAACTGGCGTCGTCGGCCTATGCCGGCGCGGCGGGGCCTACCGGCATGCTGTCGTGGCCGCGCAAGCGGGTCGCCTGGATGCTGTTGACGGCGGAGCGTATCGATGCCCGCACGGCGGAACGCTGGGGAATAATCAACGAGGTCGTCCCGGCCGCCGCGCTGCAGGCCCGCGCCGCCGAACTTGCCGCGCGTATCGCGGGTTTCGATGTGGCCGCGCTCGAAGAGACCAAGAAATCGCTGGACCACGTGCCGTCCCAGGTGTCCGACTGGGAAGGCGCCATGCGCCACGGGCAGGCGGTGAACGCCGCCATCCGCGCGCGCCAGGGCCGCGAATGAAGCGCCGTATGCGACCCATTCCGCCTTTGCCACGCTGCGACCCATCCGGCCTTTGCCATGCATGGCCAGCTCGCGGGTCGAAGCCATTCTTCTGTATTGAAGTCATCCCCCGGCCGTATTCCGGCCACTTGCATCCATAACCAGACCGTCCATCAAGGAGACACCATGAACCCACAACGCCGCACACTGCTTGCCGGCATGGCGGCCGCACCGCTGCTGTCCCTGTCCGGGATGGCGCGCGCGCAGTCCAAATATCCGTCCGGCCCGATCACGCTGATCGTGCCCTTCCCGCCGGGCGGCGGTACCGACGCATCGTCCCGCACGATCGCGCAGGCCATGACGCAACTGACGGGCTGGAACATCGTGGTGGAAAACCGCCCCGGCGCCGGCGGCAATATCGGCCTGGGGCTGTTGTCGCACGCCAATCCGGACGGCATGACCATCGGCATGGGACAGACGTCCAATCTGGCCATCAATCCTTCGCTGTACAAGACCATGCCGTACGACGCGCGCAAGGACTTCGCGCCCATCGCCCTGGTGTCGGGCCAGCCGATGATCCTGGTGGTGCGCGAGGGCTCTCCGAACAGCACGCTGAAAAGCCTGGTGGAGGCGGCCAAGGCCAACCCCGGCAAACTGAATATGGCATCGGCCGGCATCGGTACGGTCGGCCATCTGGCGGGCGAGATGTTCGCCAAGCAGGCGGGAATCAAGATCTTCCATGTGCCTTATCCGGGCGCGGCGCGCGCGCTGGCGGACCTGGCGGGCGGGCAGGTGGATCTGTACTTCGGTACGCCGGCCAGCGTGTTGCCGCTGATGCAGTCGGGCAAGTTGCATGCGGTAGCGGTGACCTCGGGCAAGCGGTTGCCCGTGGCCAAGGATGTGCCCACCATCGCCGAATCGGGCTACCCCGGTTTCGAGGCGGAAGACTGGAAAGCCCTCGTCGCCCCGCGCGGCACCCCCGCGGCGATCGTGGATCGCCTGAACCGCGCCGTCAACGACGCCTTGAAGCAGTCGTTGACGCAAAGCCGCTTCGCTGCCGAAGGCAGCGCGACGTTGGGCGGTAGCGTCGCGGACGCCGCCAGCTTCATGGCGAGCGAATACGAGCGCTGGGGCCGCGCCGTACACGATTCCGGCACGAAGATGGAATGAACGCGCGGGCCGCTTGCCGCTTCGATCGCCGCGCGGCCGCGCGCGCCTGTAGCGGCGGCCCGGCCCGCGCGGAGCGCCCGATGTATCTGCGGGACACCCGGATAACCGAGTTGTGAGTCAATAAAGGATAAGGAGACACCATGAAATACCCCTGGATCAGCCGCCTGTTCGGCGCCATGCTGGCGATCTGCCTGGCGGGCGCCGCATCGGCGGCGGACGATTACCCCAGCCACCCCATCAACATCATCGTGCCCTTCAGCGTGGGCGGGTCCACCGATCTGGTGGCGCGGTTGGAAGCCAAGGCGCTGGGCCAGGAGTTGAATACTTCCGTCGTGGTGGAGAACCGCACGGGCGGCGGCGGCGTCATCGGTTGGGGCGGGGCCGCGCGCTCGGCGCCGGATGGCTATACCCTGTTGACGCAGGAGATGTCGTACGCCATCGCGGCCAGCCTGATCCAGAAGCTGCCTTACGATCCGAAGACGGCCTTCACGAACATCACCACGCTGGTCCAGGTACCGCATGTACTGGTGGTGCATCCGTCGGTGCCCGCCAAGACGGTGCAGGAGTTCATTGCACTGGTGAAGGCGCATCCCGACAAGTACTTCTTCGGTTCGGGCGGCGTGGGCACCAATACCCACCTGGGTGGCGAGCTCTTCAACAGCCTGGCCGGCGTGAAGATGTCGCACATTCCCTTCCGTGGCGCGGGCGCCGCCATGCAGGACCTGCTGGCCGGCCGCGTGCAGGCGATGATTACCTCCGTGCCGACCGCGCTGCCGCAGATCCGCGCCGGCAAGCTGCGCGCGCTGATGGTCGCCAGCGACCATCGCATCGATGCCTTGCGCGACGTGCCGGATGCCAAGGAGGTCGGACTGCCCGGCATGAACATGCAGTTCTGGGTGGGCTTTGCCGCGCCGGCGGGAACGCCGCGGCCTATCATCGACAAGCTGAACGCCGCGATGGTGAAGTCGCTGCAAAGCCCGGACATGCGCGCGCAGCTGAAGGACCTGGCGCTGGAGCCGGTCGGCAGTACGCCGGAGCAGGCGGCCAAGCTGGTCACCGACGAAATCGCGCGCTGGCATGCCGTGATGGAAAAGGCCGGGATCAAGCCGGAATAGTCGTGAAGGACGGCGCGGCCCCATGCGCTTCGCATGCGGGCCGCGGCCATTGCATCGTTAAAGGAAACACCACATGTCCAAACCCCTGGCAGGCATACGCGTACTGGATTTGACCAACGTGCTGGCCGGACCGTTCTGCTGTCATCAACTGGCGCACATGGGCGCCGACGTCATCAAGGTGGAAACACCGGGCAGCGGCGATCTGGCGCGCCAGCTGGGTGCCGATCCGGAATTGAACAAGGCCCATATGGGGGTTTCCTTCCTGGCGCAGAACGCGGGCAAGCGGTCGATATCCGTGAACCTGAAGCACGCGGCCGGCAAGGAGGTCTTCCTGCGCCTGGTGCGCGGCGCCGATGTGCTGGTAGAGAATTTTCGTCCGGGCGTGATGAAGCGGCTGGGCCTGGACTTCGAGGTCCTGCGCGAACACCGGCCGGACCTGGTGTACTGCGCGATTTCCGGCTTCGGCCAGGATGGCCCTTTGAAGGACTATCCGGCCTATGACCAGATCATCCAGGGCATGTCCGGCGTGATGAGCATCACGGGCGATCCCGAGACCGCGCCTTATCGTGTCGGCTATCCGATCGCCGATACGATAGGCGGCATGACCGCGGCCTTTGCGGTGGCCGCCGCGCTGGCGGAAAAGCCGCGTCCGCACGGACGCTTCATCGATGTCTCCATGCTGGAGGCCACGATGGCGACGATGGGATGGGCGGTGTCGAACTATCTGGTGGCCGGACGCGCGCCGGGCCCCATGGGCAACGAGAACATCACGGCGAGTCCTTCGGGCACCTTCCGCACGGGCGAGGGGCTGCTGAACATCGCCGCCAACAAGCAGGAACAGTTCGAGGCGCTGTGCCGGGTGGTGGGGCGCGAGGATCTGGCCACGCATCCGGACTACGCCGAACGCCATGCGCGCCTGCGCAACCGCTACGCGCTGAAGGCGGAACTCGAATCGGCGCTGGGCGCACGCGCGGCGCAGGATTGGTGGCCGCTGCTGACGCAGGCCGGCGTGCCGTCGGGTCCCGTGTATACGGTGGAACAGGCGCTGGCGCATCCGCAGGTTCGCGACCGGGGCATGGTGGCGACCTTTCCGGACGTGCCTGGCGTGGGGCGCGACGTGCGGGTAGTGCGCACCGGCTTCAAGCTGGACGGCGCGGCGCCGGCCGTGGACCATCCTCCGCCCATGCTGGGCGAGCACAACGACGAACTCCTGGCGCAGCTGGGGTATGGCCCCGACGAGATACGGCGGTTGCGGGAACAGGGCGCGGTATGAGTCCCGCGCAGGGAGGGCGCTGCGCGTGGCGGGCGCCCATGCAATGACTGGACAAGGTGCGATATGAGCGAAAGCGTGAAGGACGAAGGACTGGAAAGCCGCAAGTGGTGGCATACGGAAATCACCGATATGCGCCCGGGGGTGATCCGTTATCACGGCTACGCGATCGAGGATCTGATCGGCAATGTGGGCTTCGCGCAGATGGCGTGGCTGATGCTGCGCGGCGAGCTGCCGACGCCGGGCCAGGGCAGGCTGCTGGATGCCGCCTTGATGGCCGGCGTGGATCATGGGCCGCAGGCACCCAGCATCGCCATCGCGCGCATGGCGGCGACCTGCGGGGTGGGCTTGAACAATGCCATGGCGTCGGCGGTGAATGTGCTGGGCGACGTGCACGGCGGCGCGGGCGAGCAGGCGGTCGGGCTGTACGAGGACGCCGCCTCCCGCATGCGCGAGGGTGCGTCGCAAGAGGCCGCGGTACAAGGGGCGCTCGACACCTACATCGAGACTCACGGGAAGTTCGTTTCCGGCTTCGGCCATCGCTTCCATCCCATCGATCCGCGCGCGCCGCGCCTGCTGCCGCTGGTGGACGAGGCGGCGCGGGCGGGCGAGGTGAGCGGCCAGTACGCGGCCATCGCGCGCGCCGTCGAGGCCGAGCTGGCGGCGCGCAAGGGTCGCACCATCCCGATGAATATCGACGGCGCCACCGCCGTGATCTATGCGGAGCTGGGTTTCCCCGCGCCGCTGGCGCGCGGCCTGTTCTGCCTGTCGCGGTCGGTGGGCATCCTGGCGCACGCCTGGGAGCAGACACGCCAGGGCGGCCGCAACAAGGGACCGATTCCACGGCAATACATTCCCTTGTACGAGGGACACCCGCCGCGTCCGGTGCCGCCGCAGAACCGCGAGACGGGCCGGTCCTGATGGCGCGGCGTGCCTTGCATCGGCGGCAGCGCGGTGGCGCAGGCCTCGCGGTTCGGCCGTCCCGATGCGGGCCGCGCCGGGCCGGCCGGTCGGCCACTATCGTCTCGCGACGCCATCTCCCTTGATACCAGGAGCAGCAATGCGCATAGAACGTATCGAAGCCATACCCCTGCGGATGCCGCTGGCGCGTCCCTTGAAGGCGGCCACCGCCCTGATCACCCACCGCTGCACGGTGCTGACGCGCGTGTACACGGACCAGGGCGTGGTGGGCGAATGCTTCGGCAATAACGAGGATACCGGCCAGGCGGAGATCCTGCGCCTGATCCGCGACGAGCTCGCGCCGGTGCTGGCCGGCCGCGATGCATTCCTGGTGGAGTCCTGCTGGCAGGCCATGCAGCCCGCCACGCGCGACATCCTGCGCGACCGGCGCCTGGCGATCCGCGCCATCGCCTGCATCGACGCCGCGCTCTGGGATGCCGTCGGCAAGGCACTGAACGTACCGCTGCACAGGCTGTGGGGCGGCTACAGCGACGACGTCGCGGCCTACGCGATGGGCGGCTATTACCGCGCCGAGGACGACCTGGGCGCCGTCGCGCGTGAAATGGCCGCCCTGCGCGACCAGGGATTCGCCGGCTGCAAGCTGAAGGTGGGTGCCTTGTCGCCGCAGGCCGACGCCGAACGCGTCCGCGCGGCGCGCGATGGCGCGGGACCCGGCTTCAGGCTGATGCCGGATCCCAACCAGGGATGGAGCTACGAACAGGCCCTGGCCTTCGCGCGGCTGGTCGAGCCGCTGGATATTTTCTGGCTGGAAGAGCCCTGCTACTGGTCCAACGACCGGCAGGATCTGGCGCGCCTGCGCCGCACGGTCCCCATTCCGATCTGCGCGGGACAGAGCGAGATCAGCGCGGCGGGCTGCCGCGAGCTGATGGCCGCCAGCGCGATCGATATCTGCAACTACGATCCCAGCTGGGGCGGCGGGCCGACCGCCTGGCGCAAGGTGGCGGCGGTGGCGCATACCTATGGCGTGGGGGTGCTGTCGCACCTGGAGCCGCAGGTCGGCGCGATGCTGGCCGCTTCGGTGCCCAATGGCGTGGGCGTGGAAGTGATGCAGCCGGATCGCGATCCGCTGTACCACGCCCTTGTCGCCAACCGGCCGGCGATCGCGAACGGCCGGCTGAAACTGCCGGACGGGCCGGGATGGGGGCTGGAACTGGATCGCGGCGTGGAAAAGCGCCTGACTGCATGACGTCCGGCGCCCTCGCGAGGGCGTACGGCGCCTGGAATCCGATAGCCGAGAATCGATATGTGGAACATGACCTTTACGCCCCCGGTAGTCATCGAGGCCCGTCCCTTGACGCGGCTGCCGGACCGCTTCCGGGACGCGCGCGACAACCCCTGGGCCGCCGCCAACAAGCCTGGCCACCTCGTCGACTGCTTCCTGGAAGGGCCGGCCTTCGATCGCGACGGCAACCTGTATCTCACGGATATCCCGTATGGGCGGATCTTCCGCATCAGCCCGGCGCTGGACTGGACGCTGGTGGCCCAATACGACGGCTGGCCGAACGGTATCGCCATCCACGCGGACGGCACGCTGTGGATCGCCGATTACCGGCGCGGCATCGTGCGGCTGGATCCGAAGACCGGCACGCTCGACACGCCGCTGGGGCATCGCAATTCCGAAGGCTTCAAGGGGCCCAACGACCTGACCTTCGACGCCGCCGGCAATCTGTATTTCACGGACCAGGGGCAGACGGGGCTGCATGATCCCACCGGACGCGTCTATCGCCTGGCGCCATCAGGCAAGCTGGACCGGCTGCTGGATAACGTGCCCAGCCCGAACGGCATCGCCCTGGATCGCAACGAGGCCTTTCTCTATACGGCGGTAACGCGCGGCAATTCGGTATGGCGCGGCCCGCTGCTGGCGGACGGCTCGCTATCCAAGGTGGGTGCGTTCCGGACTTTCTTCGGTACCAGCGGGCCGGACGGCTTGGCGGTGGATGCGGACGGCCGCCTGGTCGTGGCGCATGCCAGCCTGGGCGGCGCCTTCCTGGTCGAACCGAACGGCGACATCACGCATTTCATCCGCAGCCCCATGGGCGGCACCGTCACCAACATTGCCTACCGGCCCGGCAGCGCGCGCCTGGTCATGACCGAATCGGCCAGCGGAACCGTGCTGGAGGCCGAGTTGCCCGCGGCGGGCGTGGGCCTGTTTTCGCATGCCGCCCTGCGCTGAAAAACTACGGCCCGGCCATCCGCGGCGGGCGTCGCCGCGGATGTTCAACGCGACGCGATATGCCGGTTCTCCAGGCGGCTGAGCAAGCGCACGACCGGCCACAGCAGCGCCAGGTAGAACAGCGCGGCCAATACGATGGGCGATGGGTTGTACACCAGGGATTGCGCATCGCGTGCGACGCGCAGCAGTTCCGGCAGCGCGACGGCGCTGGCCAGCGTGGTCAGCTTGACGACTTCCAGCGTATTGCTGATCAGGTCCGGCATGACGCTGCGCGCCGCCTGCGGGATTTGCACGTGCCAGAGCGTCTGCGCGGCGCTCAGGCCGGTCGATCGCGCGGCTTCGACCTGGCCGCGCGGCACGCTTTCCAGGCCGGCGCGGAACACTTCGCCGTAGTAGGACGAATTGTTCAGCATGAAGCCGATGGCCACGGCCAGCAGCTTGGGCAGATCCAGGCCCAGGAAGGGCGCGCCGAAGTAGATGAAGATCAGCAAGACCAGGGGCGGCAAGGCCCGGAAGAAGTCGATATAGGCGGCCAGCAGGAAGCGTGTCCAGCGCCGCTTCAGCGTGATGGATAGCACGCCTATCGCCAGGCCCGATGCCAGCCCGACCGGGATCACGATGGCGGAAAGCAGCAGCGTTTGGACCAGCCCCTGCAGCAGGTAGGGAGCGACACTGCGGTAGATGTCCAGGTTGAAGAAGTTCTGCAGCAGCTGGTCCATGGTTTATGACTTACCTGTGTGCGTATTCATGCGAGCCCCGTTCGACGTCCGGCTGGGCGGGGCTGCGGCCGGATAGCCCTATCGTTTCCAGCGAAAGCGCGTTTCCACCCATCGTCCCAACAGCACGACGGGAATGAAGATCGCCAGGCAGGCGACGGCGGCCAGCGTCAATGGCGTGGCATTGCCGGCGTTGCTGCTGGCCGACTGCGCGTTGTTCAGGACTTCGCTCAATCCGACCACCGATCCCAGCGCCGTGCTTTTGGTGATGGCGATCACCCGGTTGGTCAGGGGCGCGACGGTCAGCCGCGCGGCCTGGGGCATGACGACGTGGATCATGGTCTGCAGCCATCCCAGGCCGGTGGCGCGCGCCGCTTCGGCCTGGCCGCGCGGCACGGACAGGATGCCGGCCCAGAAGATTTCCTCCGCGAAGGCGGCCAGCACCAGCGTCAGCGACAGCCAGGTGGCGGTGAAGGCCGACATCGACAGGTCGATATAGGGGAAGGCGAAGAACAGCACCATGATGACCACCAGCGGCGGCAGGGCGCGCAGGATATCGGCGAAGCAGATGATCGCGGCGTTCAGCGCGCGCAGGTGCAGCGCGCGCAGCATGGCCAGCAAGAAACCCAGCGCGAGTCCGCTGATCGCCACGGCGACGCCGAGCTGCAGCGTGACCCACATGCCGGCCAGGATGTCGGGCAGGTAGCGCCACGCGACGTCGGCATTGAAGAACGAGAAGGCGAGCGCTTTCAGATCCATGGCGGCGGCTCCATGGAGGGCGCCGGCATGGGCAGCGCTTGCGTGGGCGGAGTTTTCATCATCGGTGCTTGCGTCGGACCTTCAGGCAACCCGCGCTTCCGTGCCGTGGCTGCCGGGATCGGAAAGGTGCGACAGGAAGCTGCGCGTGCGGGGATGGGTGGGCGCGCCGAAGACCTGTTCTGGCGGGCCTTGTTCCACGATCACGCCGCCGTCCATGAAGATGACGCGGTCGGCGGCGGCGCGGGCAAAGGCCATCTCGTGGCTGACCACGACCATGGTCATGCCGTCGCGCTTGAGTTCGCGCATGACGTTCAGCACCTCGCCCACCAGTTCGGGATCCAGGGCGCTGGTGGGCTCGTCGAACAGCACGATCCTGGGGCGCAGCGCCAGCGCGCGGGCGATGCCGACGCGCTGCTGCTGGCCGCCCGACAACTGGTCCGGATAGGCATCGCCGCGCTCGGCCAGGCCTACCCGGCGCAGTGCCTCCAGGCCACGCCGGTTCGCTTCCGCGCGGTCCAGCTTCTGCACCTTGCGCAGGGCCAGGGTGACATTGCCCAGCACCGTCATGTGGCGGTACAGGTTGAATTGCTGGAACACCATGCCGATGTTCTGCCGGATGCGGTTCAGGTCGGCCCCATGGGCGGTGATTTCGTCCCCGTCCACCACGATCTGGCCG
The DNA here is from genome assembly GCF_057362025.1 of Bordetella sp. Taxonomy (NCBI): domain Bacteria; kingdom Pseudomonadati; phylum Pseudomonadota; class Betaproteobacteria; order Burkholderiales; family Alcaligenaceae; genus Bordetella; species Bordetella sp. The sequence goes on from NZ_JBMQQZ010000068.1 coordinate 24,975, forward strand.
GCGCTGGCCGTTTCCAGCTGGTTGCAGCAGCGCAGCAGGCTGCTTTTGCCGGAACCCGATGGCCCGATCACGAAAACCAGTTCGCCGCGGCGCACCTCCAGGTCGATGCCTTTCAGGACGGCGTTCGCACCGTAGGACTTGTGCAGCCCGACGATCCGCAGGATGGGACGTTCCATATCAGTAATCCATTGCGCGACACATCGTCCGCGTCGCAAGAAACAGGTGCCGCCGGAGCGTAGGCCGCGCATCCGGCGCCGCCGCTCCGCCAGCGCCGCCGCCCTTCGATAGAGGCAGCGCGCGGCGCTTCGGGGATGAACCCTTTTATCCCTGGCATTGAAGCTTGACGGGCGTGGGGTCGTAGCCTTCCAGGCCCGGCACGCCCTGGCCGACGCCCACCGTGGCGGCGGCCGATCCGGGCGCCGGGGTGAAGCCGAACCACTTCTGCGCCAGCTTCGACACCGTGCCGTTTTGCTTCAGGCATTTCAGGGCGGTGGAGATGCGGTCGCGGCCGGCCTTGTCGTCCTTGCGGAAGGCCAGGGCCCAGACCAGGCCGGTCTGGATGGTGTAGGTGGTTTTGACGGCGGGATTCTGCTTGGCCGCCCAGGCGCTGACGGTGTTGCCCGCCAGGTTGGCATCGGCGCGGCCCGACTGCACGGCCTGCACCGCATCGGCGTTGGTGGCGTATACGTCGTACTTGAAGCCGTATTTTTCCGCGTTGTCGTGGGCCCAGCTTTCATAGGCCGAGCCCTTGTTGACCGCCAGGGTCTTGCCCTTGAGGTCCTGCAGGCCGGTAATGTCCGGCTTGCCGCGGGCGACCAGGAAGGTGTAGTCCGTGTTCAGATAGCCTTCGGAAAACAGCAGCGATTTGGCGCGTTCAGGGGTAGCCGTGGTCGGGGCCAGCACGAAGTCGTACTTCTTCGCGTTCAGGCCCGGGATCAGCGCGGAGTATTCCGTGCCTTCGATGCGCACGGTGGTCCCCAATTGCTTGGCCAGGGCTTCGCCCAGGTCGATGTTGAAGCCTTGCAGGCCGCCGCCCAGCTTGGGCATGGCGTGCGGCGCGAAGGTGGCGTCCACGCCCGTGACCAGGGGCTGGGCGCCCCAGGCCGTGGCCGCGCAGGCGGAGAGCAGTAAACCGCCCAGGCGGGCGGCAAGCGATAGGCGAAAGCGGGTGCGTGTCATGGAACAGGTCCTCGATGAGGGGGTATGGAGCTTGTGTGTGGACCCCTGGCGCCTTCAATCGGCGCCCTGGGCGAAGACCTTGCGCATGATGCTGTTGGGATTGCCGTTCAGGCGCTGGCGCAGCACCGGTTCCGGCGTGCCGCGGCGCAGGAAGCGGCCGCTGCCGCGCGCGGCGTGCAGGGCGCCGTCGCGCACCACGATGCGGCCGCCGCTGGTCACGATTTCAGGCCAGCCGCGCAGCGTGCGTCCTTCATAGGGCGTGTAGCCGACCTGGTCGTGCAGCATGCCGGCCGTGACGTGGACTTGGCGGTCGGGATTCCAGACCGCGATATCGGCATCGGCGCCGACGGCGATCGTGCCTTTGCGCGGATACAGGCCATAGGTGCGGGCGTGATTGGCGGAGGTCACGGCGACGAAACGTTCTATGGTCATGCGTCCCGTCAGCACGCCTTCGGAAAACAGCAGCGGCATGCGCAGCTCCAGGCCCGGCACGCCGTTGGCCATGTCCTTGAAGGTGGTCTGGTCGCCCTTGGGCAGCTTGCCGCCGGCATCGAACCGGTAGGGGGCATGGTCGGACGAATACATTTGCAGCGTGCCGTCCAGCAGTCCGGCCCAGACCGCCTCCTGCGACGCCGCGTCGCGCGGCGGCGGGCTGCAGCAGTACTTGGCGCCTTCCAGTCCGTCGCGGTCGAGGTCTTCCTGCGTAAGGAACAGGTACTGGGGGCAGCTTTCCGCGAGGATGGGCAGGCCGAGGGCCTGTGAGGAATGCACCACGCGCACCGCTTCCAGGCCGGCGACGTGCACGATCAGCAGGGGCACGTCCATCAGGCGGGCCAGCGCGACGGCGCGATGGGTCGCTTCGCTTTCGGCGATGGGGTCGTGCGCGACGGCGTGATACTTGGGAGCCGTCATGCCGCGGTCCACCAGCCGGCGCGCGATCCAGCGGATCATGTCGTTGTTTTCGGCGTGGACCATGACCAGCGCGCCCTCGCGGTCCGCGACTTCCAGTACGTCCAGCAACTGGTAGTCGTCGATCTTCAGCCGTTCGTAGGTCATATAGACCTTGAACGACGTGATGCCGTCGCGGATAAGCGCGGGCAGATCGTGCTGGAGCGCGTGTTCGGTGGGGTCCGACAGAATCAGGTGGAAGCCGTAGTCGATCACGGCTTTTTCGGCGGCGCGGCGGTGATAGTCGGCGACGACTTCCGGCAGGGCGTTGCCGCGATGCTGGGCGGCGAAGGGAATGATGGTGGTGGTGCCGCCGAAGGCCGCCGACACCGTGGCGCTGTAGAAGTCGTCGGCGCACATGACGCCCATGCCGGATAGCTGTTCGACGTGGCAGTGGCTGTCGATGCCGCCGGGCAGTACCCAGCGTCCGCCCGCGTCGATGTCCTCGCGGCCGGGCGGCAGGTCGCGCGCGACCGCCGCGATGATGCCGTCGCGCACGCCGATATCGGCATGAAAGGTGTCGGACGCGGTGCTGATGCGCCCGTTCCGTATGGTCAGGTCGAATTCGGCGGATGTGGTCATGGATGTGATTCCTTCCTCGTGATCCGGACGGCTCAGGCGACGCGCTGCGCGCCCGGGATATCCAGCGACAGGCCGACGCGCCGTACCGTGGCTTCCAGTTCCGCCATGGTGACCTTGTCGATGCGCATGCCCGGCGACCGCAGCGCGTAGCTGCGGATGGCGCCGCGCCGCTGATAGATGTACTTGCGCAGGGCCAGGCCGATCTTGGGTTGGAATTCGTAGCGGATCAGTGGGCAATAGCGGTCGAAGATCGCCGCCGCGCCCGCCGCGTCGCCGGCCGCGTGGCGTTCGTGGATGGCGACCAGGATTTCCGGGAAGGCGAAGCCGGTCATCGTGCCGACGGCGCCGCGCTGCAATTCCTCCAGGAAGTACACGCCGCCCAGGCCGCCGAAGATCTTCATGGGGGCATCGCCGCACAGTTCGCGGATGCGGGTAATCTTCTGGCCCACGGGCGGCTCTTCCATTTTGACGGCATGCACGCCGCCCTCGCGCGCCAGCCGCGCCACCACCTCGGGCCGGATCTCCGTACCGAAGGAATCCGGAAAGTCGTGGACCACGACGGGGATGTCCACCGCTTCGGCCACCGCCTTGTAGTAGTCGAACAGCAGCGCGTCATTGGCATTGTCCA
>NZ_JBMQQZ010000069.1:0-36367 GCF_057362025.1 Bordetella sp.
GTCGAACACGGCCGCGGCCGTCGCATCCAGCTGCTCGGCGCCGCCGGCGATCATCGCCACCTGCTTGCCGCTGCGGATCGCCTCGAAGGCCGAGCCCACACCCTGGCTGCCCGACGTGCAGGCGCTGGACGTGGGAATGATGCGGCCCTTCAGTCCGAAGAAGATGCCGATGTTGGCGGCCGTGGTGTGCGGCATCATGCGCACATAGGAGTTGGCGTTGAGGTCGTCGCTGACGCCGTTCAACAGCATGTTGCCGAAGGCCATGACGTCGGCCGTGCTGCCCGTGGACGAGCCGCAGGCCACGCCCATGCGGCCGTCGGCGATATCGGGATCGTCCAGCAGGCCGGCGTCGGCCAGCGCCATTTCCGCGCTGCGCACGGATAGCTGCGATACCCGCCCCATGCTGCGCAATTGCTTGCGAGTCCAGTGCGCCGGCGGCGCGAAATCGTGCACGGGCCCGGCCAGCCGCGTGCCCATTTCGGCGTAGCGTTCCCATTCCGGCATGTACTGGATCGCGTTGCGGCGCCTTTCGAAGCCCGCGCGTATGGTGGCCCAGTCCCGGCCCAGCGCGCAGATGCCGGCCATGCCGGTGACGACGACGCGTTTCATCAGCACAGTCCTCCGTTCACGCCCAATACCTGTCGGGTAATGTAGGCGGCCCCTGGCGACAGCAGGAAGGCCACCGCGGCGGCGACCTCGTCGGGCATGCCCATGCGCGCGGCGGGAACGGACTTCAGGATTTCCTCTACGGGGACATCGCCGTCGACCATGTCGGTATCGATCAGGCCCGGTGCCACGCAATTGACGGTGATGCGCCGTTTGGCCAGCTCCACGGCCAGCGCCTTGGCGGCGCCGATCAGGCCGGCCTTCGACGCGCTGTAGTTGACCTGGCCGCGGTTGCCTATCACCCCGGACACGGAGGTCAGGCAGACGATACGGCCCGGGGCGCGGCGGCGGATCATGGGCATGACCACGGGATGCATGACGTTGTAGAAGCCGTCCAGATTGGTGCGCAGCACGTCGTCCCAGTCGTCGCCGCTCAGCGCCGGGAAGGCGCCGTCGCGCGTCAGGCCGGCGTTCAACACCACGCCGTAGTAGGCGCCGTTGGCTTCCATGTCGGCGTTCAATGCCGCGGCCGCGGCGGCGCGGTCGCGGACGTCGAATTGCAGGACGCGGGCGGCTCGGCCCAGCGCCCGCGCGGCGTCGCATACGGCATCGGCCTCTTCGCGCCGCGCGCGGCAATGGATGACGGGCGTGTAGCCTTCGCGCGCCAGCATCAAGGCGATGGCGCGGCCGATGCCCCGGCTGGAGCCGGTCACGAGGACCGGCAGGGAGGAGGAGGCGTTCGCGGCTTGCATGTGTTCGGCTTCTGTCATGGCGAGACCTGGTGGGTCTTCATATCGGTGGTTTGGTCGAACCCGGCGGCATCGGCGGGCGGGTCCTCGCGCGTGAACGCGGTGGCATCGGCGGGGCGGTAGACGTTCAGCCGGGCGAAGGCGAGCAGTGCGTCGCCGGCACGCAGTTCGCATTCGAAGACGCCCATGCCGGCGGCGTCCTGCAGCGACTGCGCGACGCGCACGGACAAGCGGGTACCGGCGGCGAAATAGGGCACGTGGCATTCGTAGCGCCGCGTGCCCAGCAGGAAGCCGAGACCGACCTCCTGTTCCTGGTGGCGTGCCTGGCAGCCCGCCCAGGCGCCGACGGCCTGCGCCATGATTTCCAGACCTATCCAGGGCGGCAGGCTACCGTCGGGGCCGTTGTACAGGCCGCCCGGCTTGACGACCGCGGTGGCGCGCAGCGATTCGGCGTCCCAGTCGTCCACCGTATCGATCAGGATGGCGTCGCCGGAGTGGGGCAGCAGGCCTGCCACGGGCCAGGGGCAGGCCGTCATGGGCAGGCCCCGAAAACCAGGCTGGCATTGCTGCCGCCGAAGGCAAAGGAGTTGCTCATGACCGCGCGCGGCGCGTCGGCGGACAGGCAGCGGCCGGGTGTCGTCAGGTCCAGCGGCGGCAGGGCGGGATCGGCCGCGCCGTCCCACCGCTGTGGCGGCAGGCGGCCGGCCAGGCAGGCGTCGGCGATCACGGCCCAGCACAGCGCGGCCTCGATGGCGCCCGCCGCGGCCAGGGTGTGGCCGGTCAGGGGCTTGGTGGACGCGCAGGAGACCCCTTGCGGGAATACGGCGCTTACCGCGTGGCTTTCCATCGCATCGTTGTGCTGCGTGGCCGTACCGTGCAGGTTCAGCCAGCCGATGTCGGCAGCGGACAGCCCGGCCTCGGCAAGCGCCGCGCGCATGGCCTGCGCCGCGCCGGCGCCGGTGGGATCGGGCGCCGACATATGCCACGCGTCGCTGCTGCCCGCGCCGCCCAGCAGGACAGCGGCCGGACCTTCGGGGCGTTCGCGCTGCATCAGGAACAGGGCGGCGCCTTCGCCGATGTTGATGCCGTCGCGATGCGCGGAAAAGGGATTGCACAGTCCGTGGGACAAGGCTTCCAGTGCGGCGAAACCGTTGATCGTGAGCGGGCACAGGGTATCCACGCCGCCGCAGATCACGGCGTCGCAGGCGCCTCGCGCCAGCAGGCGACGGGCGGTCAGCAGGGCGCGCGCGCCGGAGGTGCAGGCGGTGGACACCGTGTAGGCCGGTCCCGCCACGCCCAGCCAATCGGCCAGGAAGGCGGCCGGAGAGGCCAGGGCCTGGCGGCGGTAATCGTAATCGGCCGGCCACGCGCCGTCCTGTTCCAGCGCGCGATAGGCGTGCACGTTCTCGTTCACGCCGGACGTGCTCGTGCCCAGCACGATGCCGACCCGCAGCCGTCCATAGCCTTCGACGGCCGCGCGCAGGGCGCTTTCGATCTGCAATGCGGCGTCCAGCAGCAAGCGGTTGTTGCGGCTGTCGTAGTGCCGCGGCAGCCCGCCCGGCAAGGCGGGCAGCTCGGCCTGCGCGACGCCCAGCACGATGCGCCGGTCCTTGACCCAGCCTTCGCGCGCCTGCATGCCCGCCGTGTCCGCGCGCAGCGCCGCCGCCGCGACGGCATCGATGCCGCGGCCCAGTGCGCAGACGATACCGGGCGTGCCCAGCCACGCGGTCATGGCGACTCCTTCAGCGGTTCGACACGCCAGGTCGTGCCGCCGCCCGTCGCGATGGCGAAGGTGTCCGCGGGGGCGCCGGGCTGCCAGAGGACCCGCCAGCGCACATTGCAATCCTGGTTCATCACGCGCTCGCGTCCGCCGTTCGCGGTGGCGCCCTGGTACCAATCCTTGCCGGCATACGCGGAGGACAGGGACGGCGCGGGTGTCCAGGCGAACAGGATGGCGGAGAACATGTCGCTGGCCTGGGCGTTCGGACGCATGAATCCGTCGTTGCGCCATCTGCCGTCCTGCAGGATCTGCCGCGCCATGGGCATCCCCAGCGGATCGAACATCGACCAGCGCGTGGCATCGGGTCCTTCGGACTGTACGACGAGCAGCGCGTCCTGCCTTGGCTGGCCAGGAGCCTGCAGGCTGATGTGGACGCGTCGCGGCAGCCCCAGGTCCGCCTGGGCGACGGGTGTCGGCGGTACGCCCGCGCAACCGCCCAGCCACAGCGCACCCAGGAGGGGAAGAGCGGCGAGCAGGCGGCGGCGGATGGGCAAGGGAGAATACGTCATGGGAAAGCGGAAAGGCAAAACGGGTCGAGGTCGGGGCGTGGTGTCGGACTCAGGCCGTGGGTTCCAGGCTATGCGCGGCGCGGGCGGCGTTGCCGGCGGACGGACCGGGCATGGCGCAGATTTCAGCCAGCGTGCGCAAACGTCGGGCGTGTTCGGCGACGAAGGGGTTGTTCCTGTCCCAGGCATAGCCGGCCAGGATGGAGGAAATCATGCGCCGGATGTCCGGCTGCGCGCGCTCGTAGAAGACGACGTCGCGGAAGGCCCCGGTATACCAGCCTTCGACATAGGTGCGGAACGTTTCGACGCCGGCCATCAGGGGGGCGGCGAATTCGCGCTGCCAGTCCACCGTGGCACCGCCCAACTGGCGGTGCAGGGCGTCGGCGGCGAGCTTGGACGAGTGCAGTGCGATGGTGACGCCCGACGAAAACACCGGATCCAGGAATTCCGCCGCGTTGCCCAGCAAGGCAAAGCCCGGGCCGTGCAGTGTGGTGACGCTGGCCGAATAGCCGCCTATCGCATTCGCCGGTGTATCCCAGACGGCACGCGCCAGCAAGCGCTTCAGGTTGGGCGTGCCCTCGACCAGTTCACGCAGCCGGGCCATGCGGTCCGGCGTATCGCCGATCAGGTCGTCGCCGCCCACCACGCCCAGGGAGCAGCGCCCGCCGGAAAACGGAATGGTCCAGAACCACACGTCGGGATGGTCCGGATGCACGCTGATCAGGATCTTCCCGCGGTCGAAGCCAGGGTCGTCGACACGGTCCTCGATATGCGTGAACAGGGCCTTGCGCGGCGGCAGGCCGCTGGGCCGTTCGAGATCCAGCAGCCGCGCCAGGACCCGGCCGTAGCCGCTGGCGTCCAGTACGAACCGTGCGGCGATCCTGCGCACCGGCGCATCCTGCGCGCCGGCTGCGCGCACCGACAGCAGGGGCCGTTCGCCGGAAAAATCCGCCGCCACGACTTCCTGCTCGTAGCGCACTTGCGCGCCCTGGCGCGCGGCTTCGTCCGCCAGGATCTGGTCGAAGCGCGAGCGCAGCACCTGGAAGGTCGTGCCGGGACCGGGCGAGAATTTGTCGCGGAAATCGAATGCCGTGTAGCGCTCGCCCCAGGCGAAGGCCGCGCCGTTCTTTTCCTGGAAACCCGCCGCCTGCACGGCCGGCAGCATGCCGGCCTCTTCGATGAATTCGATGCAATGCGCCAGCAGGCTTTCACCGATGGAAAAGCGCGGGAAGCGCTGTCGCTCCAATACCAGGACATCGTGGCCGTGCCGCCGCAGCAGGCCGGCGGCGACCGCGCCGGCGGGGCCGGCTCCGATGACGACGACTTCGTGCTCTTCCACGTCGTTTATGTCTTTTTGATGGGATAAGTGGAAACGGGCGGCATGGCGTCGCCGGCAGGACGGACCCACGGCGCCCATAGCACGCAGAAGGCCACGCCGATGCCGACGGACATGCCGAAGTTGGAGATCGCCGGCGTGCTGCTGAAGGCCAGCAATCCGAAGGAAAGGACGGTCGTGGCGGCAGCCAGTACGATGCCGACGAAGCTGGCCGCGGCGCCTGCCACGCGTTCGTACATGACGATGGCGTAGTCCAGCCCGATGGCCGATACCAGCAGCAGGCCGAACAGGCTGAACAGCGTCAGCGGTTGTCCGAGCAGGCCCAGGGTGGCCAGCGTGCATGCCGTCGCGGTCAGCGGCACGGCCAGCAGGCGCCAGGTCGCCGAGCGGCCCAGGGTCAGCCACAGCAGGGCGCCGGCCGCCACGTACGACAGCAGCTTCAATTCCGCGGCGCGGATGCGGGTCTGCGTGAACGTTTCATTCAACTGTCCGCTGCGGTCGACGAAGGACACGCCCTCCAGCCCTTGCGCGGCGGCCTGGGCCGCCGCCGGGTCATGCAGGCCCTGCAACACCACCATCGCGGCCACCTGGCCATGATCCTGTCCCAGCCACAGCATGCGCCGGCTTTGTCCCAGCGGACCGTGCAGCACCTGTTCCACGGTGACGGGTTCCTGCGCCGCCAGGGCATCGACCTGCTGGATGACGGCCTGGGCGGGGATGCCGACCGCTTCGAAAGACGGCACCAGCCGGGCGCGCCAGTTGGGGTCGCGCAGGGCGTCCAGCAGGGCGCGCTGCGCACCTTCGGGCGCGACCAGCTGGTTCAGGGAAAGATAGCTGTCCAGTGCCTTGGCCTTGACCAGGGCGTCCAGGCGGCTGTCCAGCGCGTTCTGGCGTTCCCATAACGCGTTGGCATCGGCGGCGCGCACCAGGTAGTACTGGCTGGTGGGCTGGATACCGGTGATGCGGCCGATCTGCTGCGCCTGTTGCAGCAGCGGGGCGGGCAGCGCCAGCCATTGGCGCAAATCGTCCTGCACGCGCAGGTGCGAGATGCCAGCGATCGACACCAGCGCGATGCCCGCCGCCAGCCAGGGGAGCGTGGGCCGCCGGCCGCTCCACAGCGCCAGCCGGCGCAGCAGGCCCTGCGCCAGCCCCTGCAGGGGCGTGAAGGGCCGCGGCTGCCAGCCGCGCAGCCAGTTCGGCAGTTCGCACACCGTGCAGGCATAGGCGCCGAACAGGCCCGCGGCGGAAAAGACGGCCGTCTGGGTCAGCGCCGGGAAGGGCGTGAAGACCAGCGCCAGATAACCGACCATCGTCACCGCGAGGCTGATGGTCAACCCCGGCAGCACGCGATGCAGGGCGGGCCATGCCTGCCAATCGGGCATGCCGTACCGCTTGGCCAGCAGATGCATCGGGAAATCGATGGCGATGCCGATCAGGCTGGCGCCGACCACCAGCGTCAGGATATGGATGGTGCCGAACAGCGCGACGCAAGCCACCGCGCCGCACAGCAGGCCCACGGCCACCGGCACGAAAGCCAGCAGCGAACGCCAGCCGCGCATGGTCAGCAGCAGCAGCGCGATAATGCCCAGCACGGCCATGGCGCTGATCCAGCCGCTTTCACCTGCAGCGCGCGCGCGGCCCTCCGCGGCGTACAGCGGGCCGCCCGCCACCAGCATGCGGCCGCCATCCTTGACGACCGAGGCCCGCGTTTCGTCGACCAGGCGCGCCACCTGGCCTGGCGATGCGCCGTCGAAGGCGTCGCCGCTGGTCTGCGCGCGCACCAGTACCCAGTCCCTGGTGCCGTCATGGACGATGAGTGTGCCGCTGGCCAGGTCCAGCTGCGCCGCGCCCGGGGTGCGCAGCGCGCGTTCGGCGGCATGCGACAGACCGAGCAGATCATCGTCGGCGGGCACCAGGCCGGTCGACGAAAACGGGTTGGCCAGTTCGCGCACCCGCCGCGCGGCATAGGATGCCGGGTCGCGGATCAGCGTGTCGCGGGCGCGCGGTGGCAGCAGGGCCAGGGGCTGCGAGAGCAATTGCTTGCGCACGCCATCGACGTCGACATCGACGTCTACCTGAACGTCGGCGAACAGGCCGCTGTGCCGCCACACATGGCCCATCCCGCGCGCCAGCTCGACGGCGCGTTCGCGGTCGTCGGCACTGACCAGGGCGATCACCTGGCGTTGCAGGGGTTCCTGTATGCGGTCGTCCGCGCGCTGCCGCAGCGCGTCGCCCTGCGCGGCGGGAACCAGGTCCAGCAGGCTGGACGACACTGGCCAGCCGTGCCGGCATTCCCATAGCCCCAGGCAGATCACCAGGGCCAGCGCGATGCGGAACAGGAGAGTCAGGCGCCGTTCCCGCGCCATGCGGCGGTCAGGACTCGAAATCACGGCGCTCATCATCGTCCAGCTTGGTGTCGGCTCGCGTGTTCTTCATTTCCATGACGGTCTTGTCGCCCTGGGTTTCCCGCAATTCGATGCGCTGGACCAGTTTGCCGCCGGAAATGCGGATATCGGTGAAGATCTGCTTGAGCAGCGCCGCCTTGGGCGTCATGACCAATTGCCAGTCGCCGGCCGAGCCACTCAGCGAAATATCGAAGTTGTCCTGCAGCGAGCGCGTATCGCCGCTCAGCACCGTCAGGAACATGCGGGTCTCGCGGCCGGCGCCCACGGCTTGCGGCAAGGCCTGCCATTTGCCGCCGTCGTCGCGCCGGAAGATGGCGCTGGAAGTCAGCAGCAGGTCCTGGTGCAGCGGTGAGCGCAGCTCCCACAGCAAGCCATCCTGCGCGGACAGGGTGAACAGCCCGGTGCTCGTCAAGGGCTGCGGCAGCGAGCGCAGGAACTTCTGTTGGACGAAGTGGCCGCGTACCACGGGCGCTTCGCGCAATTGGGTCTGCAGATCGTTCAGGTCGAAGGCCCACGCCGGCGCGGCGCTCGCGGCCAGCAGCACGGCGGCGGCGATGCGGCGGATCCATCCTTGGCGCTGCGCCGTCATGCCAGCACCTTGCGCACGGCGTCCTGCAGCGCGGGCGGCGACACCAACTGCATCTCGCGGTTGTCCATGCGCACGGCCACCTGCACGGAACTGCCCCGGGTCAGGCGCGTACCGCTGCCGGCATCGGTAATCAGATAATGGATCTTCAAGCGATTCTCCCACTCCACCAGTTCGGCGCGCACGATCACGCGCTGGCCGAATACGGCGGGGTTCATATAGCGTAATTGCAGGTCGATGACGGGCCATGCGTAGCCGGAGGCGAGCATGGCGTCATACCCGTAGCCGAGCGCGTCCAGCAGTTCGCAGCGCGCCTGTTCCAGGTACTTCACGTAGTGGCCGTGCCACACCACGTTCATCGAGTCCACATCGAAGAAGGGGACCGTCACGGCGGTTTCGACGGCGAATACACCGCGTTTACGCATGACGGCTCCAGAACGGATAGAAATTGAACCACTGCTGCGGCGCATCGCCGCATTCCCGCGCCAGGCGGTCGGCATAGCGCTGCGCCCATTGGCGCACGCCTTCCTCGCGCCGCCCGCGCGGCAGCTCGACGCGATCGGCCAGGCGTTCCAGCGCGATGCGGTAGCGGCCGTCGATCTTGGTGCAGAACAGCACGTTGGCTGGACATTTGAGCAGGGCCGCCAGCAGCCAGGGCCCTTGCGGGAAGGCGGCCGGCGTGCCTAGGAAATCGACGTCGACGACGCGCCCGCCCCGCACCGGCACGCGGTCGCCCGCGATGGCCAGCCATTCGCCGCGTTCGATGCGGTCGTTCAATTGCAGCATGATGGCGGCATCGAGTTCGGTGACCTGGATCATGCGCAAGCGGCTGGCGCCGGCCTGGGCCAGCAGTTGGTTGAACGCCTCGGCGTGGCGCGTATGTACCAGCACATTCAGCGTCAATTGGCCGCCGCGCTCCACCAGCGCGCGGCAGACTTCCAGATTGCCCAGGTGCGAGCCGACCAGGATTTGCCCCCGGCCCGCGCGCATCTGCGCGTGCAGGTCATGCGGGTCCTGAATGACGACGTCGCGGGCGGTCAGGCGGCCCTGCCATACATCGAGCTTGTCCAGGATGGCGTCCGCGAAGGCCCGGAACTGGCCGTAGACCGGGCGCCGTGCCGGCAGCGCGTGCGCGGCGCCGGCACGGCGCAGGCGCTGCTGGTATTCGGCGATACTGCGGCGCGCGCGTGGACTGAAGCAGTAGAAATAGAACACGATCATCGCCACCACCGGCCGCATGGCGCCGCGGCCGAACACGCGCGCCGCCCGCGCCGTCAGGCGCATCAGGAAGGGGGCGCCGCGTTCGCGCTGGGCGGCCCAATGGCGGGTTGGCGGGGGATGCGTCATGCTCGGGTCTTTTGCTTTCTGAACTTGCGGGCGATCAGGCCGGGCGCGCGCGGCAGCATGCCGAAAAATAGGCGTGCGTGCATGGCGCTGATACGCGCATTGTCGCGCAGGCCCTGGAAGTGCGACACGCCGCCGGCCGGGTAGATGACCCGCGTCGGGCACCATATCATGGGCACGCCGCGCCAATGCAGCAGGACCAGTACGGCGATATCGAAATCCATGCGATCGCCGGGATCCCGGCGTTCCAGCAGGGCCAGGACGGGCGCCAGCGGGTACACGCGAAAGCCGCACATGGCATCCGGAATGTCCGTGGACAGCGTGTTGATCCACACCCACAGGCGCGTCAGCCAGCGCCCGTACAGCCGGCTGCGCGGTGCGTCCGCGCCATAGGCCGGGGCACCGCCCACCAGTGCGGCAGGATGGGCGCGGGAAGCCCGCGCCATCGCGGGGAGGTCGTCCAGCGCATGCTGGCCATCGGCATCGACCTGCAATGCATGCGTGTAGCCCAGGCCGGCGGCGTGGCGCAGGCCGTCCTGCACGGCGCGGCCCTTGCCGCCGTTGCGCGGCCGGCGCACCAGCGTGGCGCGGCCCGATGCTGCCAGGGCATCCAGGCGTTGGGCGCACGGCGGCGCCGATCCGTCATCCACCAGGATGCAAGGAATGCCATGGGCCAGGACGCGTTCGACCACGTCGCCGACGGTGTCGCCGTGGTTGTAGACGGGAATGACGGCGCAGAGACGGTGCGTCGTCATGGTGCGGTCTCCGCCGCGGCGGCTGCGGCCAGGATGCGGCCGGACGAGCAGGGCTGGCCGTCGGAGCGGTACTCGAAGTACAGCTTGGCCCGCGTGGGATGCCAGGTCAGCGTCAGGTCCAGCGCATCGCCGGGCCGTGTCAGCCGCTGGAATTTCAGGGCCTCCATGCCGTGAAAGCCGAGCCGCGCGTCCAGGTGGCGGCGCGCGAGGTCCATGGCCCATTCGATCTGCGCCACACCGGGCACGACCGGCATGCCGGCGAAATGGCCGTTGAAATGCACGAGATCCAGCGGGACTTCCATGCCCAGGCGCAATTCGCGCACGCCGTCGTCGGATTCGGTCGCCGAGTGCAATCGCGCGACCGGCGCGCGGGGCCGCGTCGTCGCCGCCGCGAAGCTGTCCTGCGGCAGCTTGCCCTGGGCGTTCCAGGGCAACTCGCGCATCAGACGCCAGTGCCGCGGCACGCCCAGCGGTTCAACCGTGGCCGCCATATGGGCGCGCAACGTGTCGATGACGGCCTTGCGGCCCTGGTTGCGCAGCGCGTGGATGCCGGACGGCGCCAGTGCCACCAGCGCGGTCAGGCGCGGCATGCCGGCCATGCCCAGGCGCGCTTCGCGGACATGGGGGTGTTCCATCAACCGCTCTTCCAGACCGGGCAGCGCGATGCGCTTTTCCTCGACCTTGACGATGCGGTCCAGCCGCCCTTGCAGGCGGAAACCCGGGCCATCCAGCGTCGCGGCATCGGCCGTCTGGAAGCGGTCGCCGCTTTCCAGCCACGCGGACCGCACCCACAGCGCGCCATCCTGCACGCCGGCGGCGGCGTCCGGCAGGGGCGTCCAAGGACCGTCGCCGCGTCGCCATGCAACCGCGCCGGTTTCCGAACTGCCGTAGATTTCCGTCGGGCGGCAGCCGAGCCGGCGGTCCAGCAGATCCGACACCGTGCCGGGCAGCGGGCCGCCCGCGGAAAAAATCTGCGCGATGCCGCCGGCCAGCGCATCCCAGTCCAACTGCGTACCCAGGCGCTTGAGCAGTGCCGGGCTGGCGATCCATGCGAAAGTACCGTGCGCCAGGCTGGCCTGCTGCAAGGCTTCGGGAAAGGCAAGCTGTCGACGGCCGATCGAACGGCCCGAAGCCAGCGGCCACAGCACGCGAAAAGGCAGGCCGTACATGTGTTGCGGGCTGACGCTGCCCAGCACGCAGGCGGGCGACGCCGACCACGCCCACACGTTTTCGAGGGCAGTGATTTCGGCGATGAGCTGCGTCCACTGTTTGCGGATGCGCTTGGGCTGTCCGCTGGAGCCGGACGTGCACAGAACGACGCCGCCGTTGCGCGGGTCCAGTCTGCATGGCGCCAGCGGCGGCGCGCTGCCAGCCAGGCCGGCCAGCGTATGGTGGCGGCCGTGCGGGACGGGCAGGGCCGGCTGGTCGCTCAGCCAGAGGTCCACGTCGCGGTCGATCGCAGCGCAGGAGGCCGGCCGCGCATCGCCGGCAAGGACGGCGACGATGCCGGCGCGCCAGCAGGCGAACAGCGCCACCGCCAGCAGGGCCGCGTCTTCGAACCACAGGCCGGCATGGCGCACGCGGCGCGCGCGCAGCGCCCCCGCAACCGACAGCGCATCGCGCACGAAATCGTCGTGCGACATCATGGGGTCGTGTGCGTAGCGCACATCCGGGCGTTCGCCCGCCAGCAGTCCGGCAAGGTCCATCCAGGCCATGGCGCGCTCTTTCAACCGCCGTCGCGCGCCAGCGCGCGTTCGCCGACGCCGGATGCCGGGGCCGCGCGCTGCGCGTGTCCGGCGGATGCCTGTTCTTCCCCGGCCGGTTTGCCGGGCGACGGGCGCACCAGCCATTCTCCGGCCATCAGCGCGCCGATCAGGACGTAGCTGATGACGCCGTTGTACAGCGTCCACCAATGCCAGGGCGCCCACAGCGATAGCGCCGCGGACACCAGTCCATTGATCGCGAAAAAGCCCGCCCAGACTTGCGTGACCCGGCGGGTATACGCGACCGCGCGCGGCGGCAGATCGGGATGGCGCAGCCGCGCGAAACGTTCGACGACGGGCATGCCGCGCCACAGGCTGGACGCGAATACCGCCAGCATCGCACCGTTGACCAGGACCGGATAGCCGCGCAGCCAGCGCGCGTCATCCGACCACGCGATAAAGGCGCAGAACGCCACCACGATCGCCGGCAGCATCCATCCCCCCGCCGCCCGCTTTCTGTCGACCAGCGCGCGCGCCAGCCACAATCCCGCCAGCGGCAGCAGTATCCATCGTGCCGTGCCGTTTTCCAGGCTTGCATGCGCCACGAAGGGATAGGCCACGCCGGCCAGCAGTAGGGCGATCGCGAGGACGGCCCGCGTCATGCGGCCGATTCCCGCTGCTGCAGTTGCTGTTGCTGTTCCCACACGGCGTCGACCACGTCCTGTACCGTGCGCACCGTGCGGAAGTTTTCCGCCGCCAGCTTGTATCCGGTTTCGCGCTTGATGTGGTCGAGCAGGTCGATGGCGTCGATGCTGTCGATTTCCAGGTCGGTGTACAGGTGCGCGGCGGGTACGACGCGATCCGCCGGAATCTCGAACAATTCCACCAGGGCTTCGCGCAGGACGCTGAAGATGTCTTCCCGGGTTTGCATAACACTAGCTCCAGTTGCTCAGGCGACCCGCTGGGCGGATACAAATTTGCTCAGATTGGTGACGGTGGCGAAGTGGTCGCGCATATTACGCGTTTCAGGATCGATGGCGATGCCGTAGCGCTTCTGCAAGGCAAGGCCGAGTTCCAGCGCGTCGACGGAGTCCAGCCCCAGCCCGTCGCCGAAAAGGTCCGCATCGCTGGCAATATCTTCGGGCGCGATGTCCTCCAGGCCTAGCGCATCGATGATGAGTTGCTTGATTTCACTTTCCAACTGTTCCATCCAGCCCTAGCTCCATTCTGAAATAGTGATGTAGATGATCGTTCATGCGCCGGCCGGCGATGGGCGCGGGATGCCGCTCGGTCCATTGGCGGGGATCGATGTCGTCGCCCACCTCGAAGACGTAATGCATGCGGCGATGGGGGATGCGGTACCAGGGTTCGCCTTTGGTAAGGCTGCGCGTATTCATGGTGATGACCACCGGCGTGACGACCCGCGCGCCCCGGACGGCGATGGCGCAGGCGCCGCGGTGGAACCGCGGCGGCGCATCGACCGGCGTGCGGGTGCCTTCGGGGAAGACGATCAGCGTCTGGCCTTCGCGCAGGACCTGCGCCGCGCGTTCCAGCATGTCCAGGCTTTCGTCGTTGGTGATGTAGCCGGCATTCCGGATGGGCCCGGCGGTGAAGGGGTTCTTCACCAGGCTGTGCTTGACCACGCAGTTTGCATCGCGCACATGCGCGATCAGGAAGACGACGTCCAGCAGGGACGGGTGGTTGGCCACGATCATCTGGTGCGGCCGCCCCAGTCGTTCGACGCCGCGGAACTCGTAGGTCAGGATGCCCATGCGGACCATCAGCCGCACGAAGCGGTGGAACGTCCAGTTGATGACGGCACGCGATCGGCGGCGGCGTTGCGTCGGGTTCATCAGCCACAGGCGCTGCGCGGGAAAGACGACCAGCCGCAGGAACAGGCCGCCCAGGCCGAAGAGGGCGAATGCCACGGCCGTGGCGATCAGGCGCAATAACCACGCATCCTGGCGGTCGGCGCGGGCGGGTACGGTGTTCATGATGCGCGCCGCCATTGCCAGTGTGCCGCGCGGGCGGGATGAAGCCACTGCGGCGTGCCCAGCACCAGGTGACGCAACAGGTTCAGCGGATGGGGCCAGCGCCGCGGGCCATCCGGCGCCGCAACGGCATCGCCGGCGCTATCGGCCGCGCCGGGGGCAGCGCCTGTATCGCCGGCATCCTCGCGCAGGGACAGTTCGTACGCACCGCCGCGGGTAAGCCTGAGCGCCAGCGCGTAGGAAAACGGGACATCGTCGATCCATGGCCGATAGACCGCGGGCGGCGCTTCTTCAGCCAGAATGACGAGGGCGTCGCCGTGCCCCGCGTCCAGCAGCAGGCAGGCTTCCGCGATCGCGCTTTCCAGCCCGTCGCCCGTTGCCGCTAGCGCGACGGATTCGACGGTTTCCTTGCGCAGGATCGACCACATGCCGGCCGTGGCATTGTGCACGGAGAGGCTGAAGGATGTCGGTGACAGCGCCTCGTCGCGCGCCAGGCTTTGCAGCAGCTCGAAGCTGCGCGAGGTTTCGCCATGATGCGAGGCGTAGACGACCGGCATGGCGGGGCGGCTATCCGCCAGCGGCCAGGCACAGGCGACGGCCATCCGCGCCAGCGGGCTGAGGCGGCGGCGTTGCAGCGGCGGCAGGAAGCCCACGTCGGGGGACGCGGCGGCGACGGCGGGGCAGTATGGTCTGCGTGCCCATGTTTCCCAGGCGGGAAGGTCCTCTAAGCCCGGCGCCCAGGCGCGCCATGCGGATATTTCAAAGTTGAACATGCGCGGAAGTGTACCGGTCCACCGCAGCCGATAGGGGGTTTGTTGTTATTGTTTCGCACCCGGATCGCGACCGGAACCGGTCTGGATCCAACGTTTTTTCAGCGGGTTGTAAGAATGCGCCCAGGGACTCGATGATGACCGCCGCCTTGACGCTGTGGTGGGGCGGCCCCGAACTGGCCGGCCGGTATCGCGCCGACATGTTGCATGCGGCCGACAGGCGGCGCGCCGGCCATGCCCGTTCGCCGCGGGCCGAGCAGGACTGGCGGGTCAGCCGGGCATTATTGCAGCAGGTGCGGTCGGACTGGCCGGCGGACGCCAGCCCCGCGCTGTCCCTCAGTCATTCCCGCGGCTATGCCGTCGTCGGCACGGCGCCGTCCGGCTGGCATCTCGGGGTGGACCTGGAGGCCGTGCGCCCGCGCGACACCGACGGCGTGGCGCAGTGGTGTTGCACCGAAGAAGAACGCGCGGCGCTGGCGGCGTGCGGCAGCGCCGCCGGGCGCCTGCGCGCCTTCTATCAGCTGTGGACCTTGAAGGAATCCTTCATCAAGGCCGCGAACCTGGATTTCCCGGCGGATATGCGGTCGATAGGGCTGGCGCCGGGGGAAACGTCTTGCGGCTTGCCGCGCGCCAGCTCGCCCTGGCAGGGCTGGCGCCTGCGCGCACCGGCCCCCGGCTGGCACGCATGGTCGGCGGTGGTGGACGACGCATGGTCGGTTTCGGCCGTCTGGCTGCCGGCGCCGGGCGCGGACCATTGCCGCGATCGCGCCGACGGCGCCGTCATTCCTGCCTGGCGAGACGCGCGCGGGGCTGCGTCGCCGCGCATCGTGCCCGCCGGGCAGTGGCCCTGATCAAGGCGTCAGGGCCTGGGCCACTTCCGCGCAAGCCAGCCGCAGGCAGTGGACGAAGCCGTGATGCAGCGCCGACATCGGATCGTCCGCGTGCACCAGCGCGCCGATATGAAAATGCACCGGCGGATCCAGGCGGCGGATCGACAGGCCCGGGCGCGAGATGCCGTGGGCGCTGTAGGCGTCCACGATGGCGTCACCGCAGCCGGCTTCCACCATGGCGCACGCCATATAGTGCGTCTGCACCTGCAATGCCGTGCTCATGCCGACGCCATGCTCGGCCAGCGCGGTCTGCAGCAGGCTGCCCAAGGGGTCGCGCGGATCCATCGCGATCAGGTTATCGGGGCGGACACTGGCCAGCGGGACGGGCTGGCTTCCCGGTTCGCGGCTGACGTAGACCATCTCGGACCGATCCAGATCGATACGCGCGATGCCCGGGTGCGCTGGCGGCTCGTAGGTGACGGCCATATCGATCTCCCGGGCCAGCAGGCCGGCGATAAGCTCGCCGGTATGGTGCGTCTGCAGGCTGAAGGTGATATCCGGCTGGCGGGCGCGGCTGATGCCCGCCGCGCGCGGTACCACGCCCAATCCCAGGCTGGGGGCGCAGCCTATGCGCAGGTGGCCGCGGGGATGGTGGCGCAGGTTGGCGGCCAGCTTGCGCACGCTTTCCAGGTCGCGCGACAGGCGCGCGATATCCGGCGCCAGGATGTCGGCTTCGCGGGTGGCGCGCAGCCGGCCTTTCACCCGCTCGAACAACCGGAACCCCACCTGCGCTTCGGCGTGCGCCAGCATTTTGCTGGCGGCCGGCTGGGAGATATGCAGGGCCTGGGCGGCGCGGCTCAGGGAGCCTGTGGCCCGGATGGCTTCGAAGAGTTCGATATGGCGCAGGCGCATGGTGTGGGGTCGCGCGGGGTTGGATAGCAAAAGGTTATATCGGATCTGGGCCTTATGCACGATGTAACATCGCGTG
Organism: Bordetella sp.; assembly: GCF_057362025.1. Taxonomy (NCBI): domain Bacteria; kingdom Pseudomonadati; phylum Pseudomonadota; class Betaproteobacteria; order Burkholderiales; family Alcaligenaceae; genus Bordetella; species Bordetella sp. The sequence goes on from NZ_JBMQQZ010000069.1 coordinate 16,350, forward strand.
CACCGCATTTATAGTGGTTATTCAGGGCCTCGCATCGCGTGACTGGCCGGAGGTAACGAGAGTGTGGAACCAGCCATAGCCAAAGGTTATGTATTCTGGCTGCTTTGGTATTTGCCCGGCTGGCGGCGGGTGCCCAGAATTTCGCCTGTGAACGACTTCAGGGTGGTGCCATGCGCGTATGCGTGATCGGTGCGGGGGTGGTCGGCGTGACCTCCGCCTATTTTCTAGCGCGGCAGGGCTACGACGTAACTCTGGTGGATGGGCGGGACAGTCCGGGGGAAGAAACCAGCTACGCCAATGGCGGGCAGCTCAGCTACAGCTATGTGGCGCCCCTTGCGGGGCCGGGCGTGCTGCCCAGTGTCCCCGCGTGGTTGCTGCGCGACGATTCACCCCTGCGCTTCCGTCCCCGGCTGGATCCTCATCAATGGAAGTGGTGCGTGCAGTTTGCGCTGGCATGCCGTGCCTCGGTGTCACGCCGCGTCACGGCCGAGATGCTGACGCTGTCGTATCTCAGCCGCGATGTCCTCCACGCGCTGCTCGAGCAGGAGCCCCTGTCTTTCAGCCATTTGCGCAACGGCAAGCTAATCGTCTATCGCAGCGGCGCGCTGCTGGAAAAGGCCCGCGCCCTGGTGGACTATCAGGCCAGCCATGGCGCCGACCAGCAGGTGCTGAACGCCACGCAGACCGTGGAGATGGAGCCCGCGCTGGCCGGCATGCGCTCGCACCTGGCCGGCGCCGTCTATACGCCGGGCGAAGAGGTGGGCGATTGCCTGCGCTTCACCGAAGGGCTGTTCGGCCGTCTCTTGCACCAGTCCAACGTCCGTGTCCTGATGAGTACGCCGGTGTCGGCCCTGCGGCGCGAGGGCGCGCGCATTGTCGCCGCCCGCACCCCCGCGGGCGACATCGAAGCGGACGCCTATGTGGTGGCGGCGGGAATGGGCAGCCGCGCGCTGCTGCGGCCGCTGGGCCAGGACGTGCCGCTCTACGGCCTGAAGGGCTATAGCCTGAGCGTGCCGATGAACGGCGATGAGGCCGCCGGTCCCGCGATCAGCGTGACGGACTACGAAAGGCGCATCGTGTACGCGCCCATCGGTTCGGTATTGCGCATGGCCGCCATGGTGGATATCGGCGGCGACGCCGGTATCGACGAGCGGCGTGTCGCATTGCTCAAGCGCCAGGCCGCCGACACCTTCCCGGCGCTGCGCCTGCAAGACGCCCAATCCTGGGCGGGTGTGCGTCCGGCCATGCCGTCGGGCAAGCCGTGGATCGGCCCCAGCCGCTCGGCCTGCAACCTGTGGATGAACCTGGGCCAGGGAGCGCTGGGATTCACGCTGGCCTGTGGCAGCGCCGCGCTGCTGACAGCGCAGATGGCCGGGATTCAGGCACCGATAGAACCGCGTCCCTTTTTGCCGGGCTAATGCGGCAGGGAGTGTCGCGCCGCAGCGGCAGCAAGTAACGCTGAAGGGATATCCGCACGCAGATAGGGACACGGCCGGCCGGGTGGGGATGCCCACCCGGCCGGCCGTGCGCGACCCTAACGAGTTGCGGGAGGGCGCGCCTGGATGCTGCCCTCCCGCCATGCGGACGGATTAGCGTTTCTGGTCGGACCCCGAGCTGCGGCTGGGGTGCTGCTGCCCCTGCTGCTGGCCGGAGCGGTTCTCTTGCTGTTGTTGTTGGGAACGTTGCGGGTTCTGGTTGTGCTGTTGTCCCTGCTGGCCTTGTTGCGACTGCTGGCGCTGGCCTTGTTGGTTTTGCTGGTTCGGCTGGTTGGATTGCTGCTTCATTGCTGGCTCCTTTGCATGATGGCCCCCAACCGAGACGGACGGGCGGGGGAATGCGGACCGGATCCGCGGGATCTGCGCAGCAAATGCTGTGCCTCGGTTGCTTAGTCCGGCCGTCGGATGGCACAAGGTTTTCACGCATTGCCGCGGACGTGCGATCGTAGTCAGATCGGGAAAAAGACCCGCCCATCGATTCCGGGGGCAGGCGATGCGTGCCAGGGGGATCGCCATGGCGCTGACCGACATACGGGGCAATCCCGTTTCCACCCGCGACCGCGACACGCTGGAAGGCTACGAGACGGCGCAATCGTTATTTCACGGCTATTACGGCGACCCCTTGGGTGTCATCGACGCCGTTCTGGCGCGCGATCCCGAGTTCGTCATGGGCCATGCGCTGCGCGCCGGCATGCTCATCACTGCCAGCGATCAATGCGTGGAATCCATGTTGCGCGACAGCGTCCAGGCGGCCGAAAGCCTGCATGCTGCCGCGAACGAACGCGAACGCAGGCACACGGCGGCGGCGCGCGCGTGGCTGGATGGCCGGTTGGAGGAGTCGCTGGCACGCTACGCCGATATCCTGCTGGACCACCCCCGCGACACGCTGGCGCTGCAGGTCGGCCACATCGGCGATTTTCTCCTTGGCCGGTCCGTCATGCTGCGCGATCGCGTCGCCGGCATCCTGCCGGCCTGGGATACCCATATGCCGGACTTCGGATACGTGCTGGGCATGTATGCCTTCGGGCTGGAGGAAACCAATCTCTATGACGAGGCCGAAGCGCAAGGGCGCCGCGCGCTCGACATGAACCGGCGCGATCCCTGGGCTGTCCATGCCGTGGCCCATGTGATGGAAATGCAAGGCCGGGTCGAGGAGGGCATCGCGTGGCTGGATGGCCGTCGCGACGATTGGGCCGCCGGGAATATGCTGGCCGTGCACAACTGGTGGCACCTGGCGTTGTTCCAGCTGGACCATGACCAGATGGACCGGGTGCTCGCGCTGTATGACCGGCGGATACGCGAGGAGTCCTCGGGGCAGGTGCTGGATTTGATCGATGGGTCCGCCATGTTATGGCGCTTATGGTTGCGCGGCGTGGACGTCGGGCGGCGCTGGCGGGAGCTTGCCGATGCCTGGCAGGCGCACGGCGGCGCCGGCTATTACGCCTTCAACGACGTGCATGCCCTGATGGCGTATCTGGGCGCCGGCGACGGCGCGGCAGCCCAGGCGCTGATTGAAACCATGAAAGAAGCGCCCGCCGGCTCGGGCACCAATGCCATGATGACGCGCGATGTCGGCTTGCCCGTGGCGCATGCGCTGGTGGCTTTCGTGCGCGAGGACTATGACCGCGCCATCGCGCTGCTGCGCGATGTGCGGCTGATCGCGCATCGTTTCGGAGGCAGCCACGCGCAGCGCGATGTGCTGGGGCTGACGCTGGTGGAGGGCGCGCTGCGCGAAGGCGCGCGCGGTCTGGCCAAGGTGCTGGCCGCCGAACGTCTGGCATTGAAGCCGGCCAGCGTGGGCAACCAGCGCCTGGCGGCGCGCGCGGCGGCGTTGTAGGCGTTGCCGGTTTTCAATGGAAATTCCGGCTGCCGACCGATAGGCCTCCCAACAGCGGCGTCAGGTCGACCAGGCGGTGCGCGATCAAATGGCGCACCTTGTTGACGTTCTGCCAAACGCCGTATACGCCCAGCAGCGTGGAGGACAGCAATTCCTGGCGCTGGCGTTCGATCAGTTCGGGCCGCACCACGACGTTGACCGCGCCGGTTTCATCCTCGATGGAAACGAAGATCGTGCCGTTGGCGGTGCCGGGCCGCTGCCGCACCGTCACCAGGCCGCAGGCGCGCGCCAGGCGCTTATCGGGATAGCCGTTCAGGGTCTCGGCCGTTTCGAACCGGCGCGCCTGGAGCTTGCCGCGCAGCAAGGCCAGCGGATGGCGATGCAGGGTGAAGTGCAGCGAACGGTAATCGTCGGCGATGGTTTGTCCTTCGGTCGGCATGGGCAGGTCGGGCATCCGGGCTTCCACGATGGCGGCATCGCGTAGCAGCCCTTTGGCCGGGGGGCCGGCGGCGGCTTCCCAGCGCGCCTGGCGGCGGTGGCCGGCCAGGTTGAGCAGGGCATCGGCCGCGGCCAGCGCGTCCAGATCGTGGCGGCTGAGGTCGGCGCGTCGCGCCAGGTCCCCCGTGTCCGCGAAGGGCTGCTGCGCGCGCGCGGCGGCGATGCGCCCGGCGGCCGCTTCGGACATGCCCTTGACCAGGCTCATGCCCAGCCGCACCGCGGGACGTGCGTCCGGCCCGCCCCGATGGCCGGCATGGCGGTCCGCCGCGCCATGTCCGCCAGGATCTTCATGGGCAGCGCCGCCCTCGTGGCCGAAGTCCAGGCGGCTGTCCCAATCGCTGGCGCGAACGTCCACCGGCAGCACCCGCACGCCGTGGCGGCGCGCATCCTGGATCAGTTGGGCCGGCGCATAGAACCCCATGGGTTGCGAATTCAGCAGGGCCGCCAGGAAGGCTTCCGGTTCGTGGCGCTTGAGCCAGGAACTGGCATAGGCCAGCAGGGCGAAGCTGGCGGCATGGCTTTCCGGAAAACCGTACTCCCCGAACCCCTCGACCTGCCGGAAGATGGCCTCGGCGAACTCCTTGGTATAGCCATGCGCCAGCATGCCGCCGACCAGCTTGGCGTGGAACTTGTCCACGCCGCCCTTGCGCCGCCAGGCCGCCATCGAGCGGCGCAGCTCATCGGCTTCCCCGCCCGTGAAGCCCGCCGCCACCATGGCGATCTGCATGACCTGCTCCTGGAAGATGGGGACACCCATGGTGCGTTCCAGCACCGTGCGCACTTTATCGCTGGGATAGGTGACAGGCTCCATGCCCTGGCGCCGTCGCAGGTAGGGATGCACCATGCCCCCCTGGATGGGGCCGGGCCGCACGATGGCCACCTCCACCACCAGGTCGTAGTATTCGCGCGGGCGCAGGCGCGGCAGCATGGTCATCTGGGCACGCGATTCGATCTGGAACACGCCTATCGTATCGGCCTCGCAAATCATCTCGTAGGTGGGCTCGTCGTCCGGCGGAATATCCTGCATGGCGAATGGCAGGCCGCGCCGCAGCGATACCAGCTCCAGTGCGCGGCGGATCACCGAAAGCATGCCCAGGGCCAGCACATCCACCTTGAGCAGGCGCATGGCGTCCAGGTCGTCCTTGTCCCATTGCACCACGCTGCGGCCTTCCATCGCGGCGTTTTCGATGGGCACCAGCCGCGACAGTTTTCCGCGCGACATGACAAAGCCCCCCGGATGCTGCGACAGATGCCGCGGGAATCCCATCAGCAGCGTGGCCAGCGCCGCCCACTGCCTGGCCACGACGGATTCGGGGTCCAGCCCGCAGCCCTGGAAGCCGCGCAGCAATTCCGCGCGATCGTCCCACCACTGGTGCGCCTTGGCGACCGCGTCGACGATGGCCGGGTCCACGCCCAGGGCCTTGCCGGTGTCGCGCAGCACGCTGCGGGGGCGGTAGGTAATGACCACGGCCGTCAGCGCGGCGCGCGCGCGCCCGTATTTTTCGTAGATGTACTGGATGACCTCTTCGCGCCGCTGGTGTTCGAAGTCGACGTCGATATCGGGCGGCTCGTTGCGTTCCTTGCTGATGAAGCGTTCGAACAGCGAGTTGCCGCGCGCCGGGTCGACCTCTGTGATGCCCAGGCAGTAGCACACCGCGGAATTGGCGGCAGAGCCCCGTCCCTGGCACAGGATGCCCTTGGTACGGGCGAACTTGACGATGTCGTAGACCGTCAGGAAGTAGGCTTCGTAGCGCAGGTCCTGGATCAGCGCCAGTTCCTTTTCGATCTGTTCGACGACGATATCCGGCGTGCGTTCGCCGAAGCGGCGGCGCGCACCGGCATAGGTTTCGGCGCGCAGGTACGAAGCGGGCGTGGCGCCGGCCGGCACGATTTCGTCCGGATATTCGTAGCGCAGTTCGTCCAGGTTGAAGGTGCAGCGGCGTGCGATCTCCAGCGTCTGGCGCAGGGCCTCCGCGCCATGGAGCCGGGCCAGTTGCAGGCGCGAACGCAAATGGCGTTCGGCATTGGCGGCCAGCGCATAGCCGCATTCGCCGACCGGCTTGCCCAGGCGGATGGCCGTCAGCGTGTCATGCAGGGGCTTGCGCGAGCGCACATGCATTTCGGCCAGCCCCAGCGCGGCGATGGGCAATCCGCAGGATTGGGCTGCGCTTTCCACGGCATCGCGATGCAGGTCGTCGCGGGATTGGTGCCTGAGCGTCAGGCCGATCCATGCCCGGCCGGGAAAGACGCGCGCCAGCCAGCGCGCCTGGTCTGCCAGGCGATCGGCGGCGATGCCGTGCGCCGGCGCCAGGATGGCCAGGCATTCGGGCAGGCCGGCCAGATGCGGGGAATTCGCCGGCGGGTGTTCCAGATGGGAGGCGGCCAGATGGTACGAACCTTTTTTGCTCGCGCCGGTGCGCGCCAGCGTAATCAGTTCGCACAGGTTGCCGTAGCCTTCGCGGGTTTGCGCCAGCAGGATCAGGCGCACGGGTTCGGCGTGGCCGGCGAGCTCGAAATAGCTGCCGATGATCAAGGGCAGCTTGTGCGCCTTGGCTTCGGTATGCGCGCGCACCACGCCCGCCACCGAGCATTCGTCGGTGATGGCCAGGGCGGCGTAGCCCAGCTCGGCGGCGCGGCTGACCAGTTCTTCCGCGTGCGACGCGCCACGCAGGAAGGTGAAGTTGGTCATGCAGCCCAGTTCGGCATAGGCGGGAAGCGTATGCCGCGGGATGCCGGGTACCGGCGCGTTGCCGTATTCGTCTGGCATCGGATCGTCATCGGGCGCGTGCATGGCGGTTCAGGCGTACAGCCCGTGCAGATACCAGCGTGCATCGGTCATGCCGCGTTCGCGGTAGATCCAGAAGCGGGCGGCGTGCGCGTCTTCCGCCACGAAATAATCGCGTACCGCGGCAGCTTCGTCCCACCAGCCGCTTTCGATGCGTTCGGGGCCGCGCACCAGTGTCAGGGGCGTGCCGTGCACGGGACGGTTGCGCCGCACTTGCAGCGGCTGGGGCGGATCGAGCAGCCAGAAGGGGCGATCCAGCACCGGCGCGGCCGCGTGTGCGTCGCTTGCATCCTGCGCGGGCTTCCAGCGATTGGCGAGCTCGGGCCGATGATCCGCGGCGGGGCTGGGCCGCAGCACCCGATCGGCGCCGAGGCGGGCGGTCAGCATATCCAGCAAGCGAGCGCGCTCGCTCGCCACTTGGGCGGGTTCGGGAAACAGCGCGGTATTGGCCGCCGGTTGCGGCACCGTCCGCGGCGCGTCCAGCGCGACCGCGATCACCGGCGCCTGCAGTGTCATGCGTCCCAGGCGTTCGCGCAGCAGGCCCAGCAGGTGAGCGGGCTGCCAGGCAGGTTCGGCCAGGGTCAATTCCAGCAGGCTGGGCGGCCGGGCATGGCGGCCGCGTTCGTGTTCCAGCACCAGGGTCAAGCGGGGTACGGCACGCTGCCGGGCAGCCAGCCAGCCGCTCATCTGTTCCACCAGGATGCGTGCCACCGCAAGCACGGCATCGGTATGCTCGATGCGTTCGATCAATTCGTAGCGGCGCTTGAAAGCAGGCGGTGGGGATATCCATGCATAAGCCTGCGGCGTGTCGCCGTAGGCGGCATCCAGGGCTTTCAACAGCGCGGTTCCGCAGCGGCGCTGCAAGCCGGCACGGGGCAGGCGGCGCAGGAAGCCGAAGTGCCGGCAACCGATGCCATGCAGCCATTCCAGATGGGGCTGGGCTTGCGGCAGCAGAGCGCAAGGCAGCGCGTCCAGGCGTCGCGCCAGCCGTGCCGCAACCAGCGCATGGCGCGGCCCGGCATCGTTGCGGCACGCCAGCAGCCAGGCGCCGCCGGCTGTGGGCGCCATGCCCAGGCGCGCCTGCAGTCCCAGGGTACGCAGGGTATGGGCGACGCGGCGCGCCAAGGCGCGAGGCCCGCCGAATACGCGCAGGCTGGCGCCCACGTTCAGCAGCAAACTGCCCTGGGTGCCCAGTGCGACGTCCGGCGTGTATTGCAGCAGCGCCAGCGCGGCGCCTTCCCGCGCGGTATTTTCGGCCGCGGCGTCGCGATCCAGCAGGATGGCGTGCGGCGCCAGCGCGTTCGCGCCCGCGCGTCGCATGCCCAGGCGGATGCCATGGGCAGCCGCGGCCGGCGTCAACGTCATGACGCATTCGTGCTCGATCACCGCGCATGCCGTGGCGTCAAGCGGCCACGGCGGATGCAGGGCGTCCAGCGCCAGCCTCGGCAGGTGAATGGCGATCCAGAGTTGCATGGGTATTCGAGACAAGATCGTGCGCGGGATGCGGCGCATCGATCGGTGTGAGGTGTGGCGTTTCGCGCGATGGCGGGGAAGATCCTTCCAGCGCGATGAACAAGGAATGGCTGCATACCGGTCCGCGACGCTTGACGATATCCACCCGAAGTCCGTCGCCGGCCGGCGCCAGGGCCAGCCGCAACGGCGCCGGCGATGCCTGGGCCACCGCGCGCGCCGGCCTCAGGCAGAAAAACAGCGTGGCGCCAGCCTGCGCCGCCAGATGCAGCCGGCGCAGGGATTCCGGCCTTGCCTGCGGCAGCCAGCAGAGCAGGGCGGCGCAGCCGCCGTTCTTCAGGACTTGTTCCGCCGCCCACAGCGCATCGGCCGGCCGGGCGGGATTCACCCACAGGAGCCGGGCGGGGTCCAATCCCCAACTGGTCCATGCCGCGATATGCGGCACGCAGGGCGGCTGTACCAGAACGATGCTGCCTTCCTGTCCCAGGCCCCGCAGCGCCGGCCGCAGCAGCCGCATTTCTCCTATCCCGGCGCGTGGCAGCAAAAGTTCGTTCAACGCGCCCGCAGGCCAGCCGCCGCCGGGAAGTTCCCGCGCCAGCTCCGGGTACCCCGTGGGTACCGCCGCGCGCCCCGCCCGTGCGAGCTGCGTCCCCCGCCATAAGGCGGGATGGATCTGTTCGGGAGGCGGCATGGAAAGCCTGGACATGGGGGCGGGACAAAGGCGGAAACGCCCTGGCGGATAGGGCCGGGGCGCTGTATTTTCACTGTACAAATATACAGTAAAAACGATCCGGCATCGCTTCCGTTACCAAGTGCCGCACCACGGTAGAGCAGGCGCGGGTATGGCCCTTTCCGACGGTTCGAGGTGCTGCTTCCCGTCCACTGCCAGTGGCAAGTTTTACAGTCGAGTGCGGCGCGCCATTGGCTTCAGGATTGAACTTTCCACGCTTCGCCTCCATCTGACATCCCACTGTGATGGGAGGGTTCCCTATGTACTCCATGAATTCGAAATCATTCGCCGGTTCGATACTGGTGGCGGCCTGCCTGCTCTTCGGCGGCAACGCCATGGCGGCGGATGCGACGCCCGACCAGGTGTACCAGGCCGCGCAGGCCGGACACTACCGCGAGGCCCAGACCATGATGGACCAGATCCTGCGCGATCATCCGAACAGCGCCAAGGCGCATTTCGTGGAAGCGGAATTGCTGGGCAAGCAAGGTAAGCTGCTGCAGGCGCAGGAAGAGTTGAATACCGCCCTGCGCCTGGATCCCAGCCAGAACTTCGCCCGTCCTGGCGCGGTGGACGAATTGCGCACGCTGATCGCGTCGGGCAATGCCTCGCACGCCGCGGGCAAAGGCACTTTCGGGGGTAACCCGTGGGGCCTGGTGCTGGGCATCGTCGCGGTGCTGATCATCGTGTCGATGGTCATGCGCGCGCGCCGGCGCGCCGCGTATTCGCAGGGGCCCAATGGCCCTTACGGCTATGGTGCCGGCCGCGGGCCGGCGCCCTACGGCGGTCCGCCGGCCGGCCCGCAGGGCGGCTATGGGTATCCCGGCGGCGCGGCCCCCGGGCAAGCCGCCGGCGGCATGGGCTCCAGCATCATGGGCGGCCTGGCCACGGGCGCGGCGGTCGGCGCAGGCGTGGTGGCCGGCGAGGCCTTGATGAATCGCGTACTGCATGGCGGGTCGGGATCCGCCAATACCGGCAACGCCGGCAATGTCGTCGACACGGGGGCCGTCCCGGACGTGGGTAGCGCGAATTCCCAGGAGGCCGGCTACGACATGGGCGGCACCGATTTCGGCCTGCGCGATGCGAGTTCATGGGATGGCGACGACACCCGCAAGGTCGCCAGCAATGACGGTGGGGATAACTCCTGGAATGTCGGCAATCCCTGGGACGATGACGGGTCTTCCAGCGACAGCGGCGGTTCCTGGGACGACGGCGGTGGAGGCGGGTCCGACGATTGGACCTGAAGACTCATCGATCCAGGGGCAGGGCGGGATTCCACGCCACTTCCCAAAGATATCCGTCAGGGTCCTGGAAATAGCCGGCATAACCGCCCCAGAAGGTTTTTGCCCCCGGCTTGACGATGCGGCCCCCGGCCTGGCGGGCCTGTTCCAGGGTCCGATCCACATCCTCTTCGCTGCGCACGTTGTGCGCCAACGCAAAACCCGTCGCGGCGCCTGCCGCGACGGGAAGTCCCGTATCGGCGGCCAGATCCTCGCGTCCCCATAGCGCCAGCTTCAGCCCCGGCTGCATATCGAAAAAGGCCACGGCGCCATGTTCGAATTCCTGCCCGACGATGCCCTTGGTCGGCAGGCCCAGGCCATCCCGATAAAAAGCGACGGCCCGTTCCAGGTCTTCGACCCCAAGCGTGATGAATGAGACTCGCGCTTCCATATCCGCTTCTCCTGTTCGGCCAATCGCATAGCGTAGCGTCGATTGCCGGCGACAGGGTGGCGGCGCACGTGTAATCGCGCATGCGTTCCAGGTTTCCGGCTGGACATTGCCGGACGCCCGCGGCGATCGCGGCGCGGTTCTCCCCGGGGGTTACGGCATTCCCGTCTTCGAACGATTTTCCGCAGACAGGTATTGACATGCATGCCCGGCATCTATATCGTACGATATATATCTTAAGATATAGAGAGGTCCTTCATGCACTTCCCTTTCCATCATTTCTTCTCCGGCCGCCACGCTTGGGTCGGCCGGGCCATGCACCATCGCGCGATGGCCGGCCGGGCAGGCGGTGGCCATCGCGGCGGCCATGGTCATCATGACCACGGCGACGACGCCGACGGCGGTGGGGGCGACCGCGGCTGGGTACGCGGCCGCAAGTTCGGCGGCGACGAACTGCAACTCATGCTGCTGGGCATCCTGGAACAGAATCCCAGCCACGGCTATGAACTGATCAAGGCGCTGGACGCGATGAGCAGCGGCTACTACACGCCCAGTCCCGGCATGATTTACCCCGCGCTGACTTACCTGGAAGAGATCGGCTACGCCACCGTCGAACTCGAAGGCAGCAAGAAGCGCTATCGCCTGGCCGACCCCGGGCGCGCCCATCTGGACGCCAACCGCGAACGCCTGGCCCTGCTGTTCGGCAAGCTCAAGCACATCGCCCGCAAAATGGAATGGATGCGCCGCGCCTGGACGGGCCAGCCCATGGAAGCCGGCCCGAACGGCGAGGACGTCTCCACGGGCTGGGTGCCGGAACTGGTCCAGGCCCGCCAGGAGTTGAAGCAAGCCCTGTTTCGCCGCGACGATGCCGACCCCGCGGAGCAGCGCCGTATCGCGGCCATCCTGATGCGCGCCGTCAATGAAATCCGCGGCGACGCCAAGGCCTGACAACCTATTACTCGACCATTCCCATGACCCAACCAGATCTTGCCGTTCGGCGCGTGCGCCATGAACTGAAAATGCGGCTGCTGCAAGTCGTTCGCACGCAAGCGGTATCGCCGCAATTATTGCGGGTGACCCTGTCCGGCGAAGACCTTCGCGGCTTCGTATCGGGCTCGTTCGACGATCACGTGAAGGTGTTCTTTCCCGAACCAGGCCAGGACAGGCCCGTGCTTCCTACTGTCGGTCCGGAAGGTATTTCCATGCCCCCTGGCGTGCCGCGTCCCGCCGCGCGCGACTACACGCCGCGCCGTTACGACGCGGATGCCAACGAACTCGACATCGAATTCGTGCTGCACGGCGACGGTCCCGCATCGACGTGGGCCGCGCAGGCGCGCCCCGGCCAGTTCATCGGCGTGGGCGGGCCGCGCGGTTCTTTCGTCGTGCCGACGGCGTTCGACTGGCACCTGCTTATCGGCGATGACACCGCCTTGCCGGCGATTGCCCGGCGCATCGAGGAACTGCCCGCTTCGGCGCGTGCGATCGCGTTGATCGAAGTGGCCGATGCCGGCGCGCAAATTCCTTTGCCCGTCCGCGATGGCTTGTCCGTGCGCTGGCTGCACCGCGACGGCGCAGCCGCCGGCGATCCCGTCGTGCTGGAGCGGGCCGTGCGCGAAGTGGCGCTACCGGCAGGCGAGGGCTATGTCTGGGCGGCAGCGGAATCCGTCGCCGCCAAGGCCGTGCGCCGCGTGCTGGTCGAAGAGCGCGGCATTGCCAAGACGCGCATCCGCGCGTCCAGCTATTGGAAACGCGGCGCGTCGGCCGTGCACGAAACCCACGACGATTGAACGCGCCGGCGCTGTGCGCGCACGCGGCAAAATGGCGCCCACGGACGCGTGGGCGCCAGGCTTCTACCCCAACTTCAGGTTCGTCGCCTTGATGATCTTGCCCCACTTCTCTTTTTCAGAAAGGATGAAGCGCTGGAACTCCTGCGGCGTATCGCTGACCAGCTCCACGCCGGTGGCCTTGAACTTCGCGATGACCGCCGGATCGGCCAGCACCTGACGCACCGCGGCGTTCAATTTGTCCACGATGTCCGCCGGCGTGCGCGCCGGCGCGACCAGCCCGAACCACGCGTCCGATTCGAAGCCCGGCACGGTCTCGGCGATGGCGGGAATGCCTTCCAGGCTGGGCACGCGATGGCTGGATGCCACGCCCAGGGGATGCATGGTTCCGGCCTTGACCTGCGGGTAGGTGGTGGGTGAATTGTCGAACATCACCTGGATCTGTCCGCCGATCAAATCCGTGGCGGCGGGGGCGCTGCCGCGATACGGAATATGCTGCAGGTCGATGCCCGCATCCAGCTTCAGCAGCTCCATGGTGAGATGGCTGGTGGTGCCGCTGCCTTGCGAGCCATAGGCGACCCGGCCCGGATGGGCCTTGGCGTAGGCGATCAGTTCGGCCACCGTCTTGAAGGGCGCATGGATATTCGACACCAGCATGATGGGCACCGAGGCCAGCATCGATATGGGCGCGAAGTCCTTGATGGGATCGTAGCCGGGGCTGGCATACAACTGCTGGTTGATGCTTAAAGGGCCGGCGCTGGAAACCAGCAGCGTATAGCCATCCGGTTTGGCGCGCGCCACATAGGCGGCGCCCACATTGCCCCCCGCGCCCTGGCGGTTTTCCACGATCACCGACTGCTTCAGGATGGGGCCGAGTTTTTCGGCCAGTACGCGGGCCACGACGTCGGTGGTGCCGCCGGGTGGGAAAGGAACGACGATGTTGATCGTTTGTGCCGGCCAGGCATCAGCGGCAAGGGCCGCTGTGGCGGGCAGGGCGCACGCGATGACCGCGGCCGCCGCGGCGCGCCGCAACTGCTTGAACATGGTTTGTCTCCGTCATGGTCGATATTGTTGTAGGTCTTGCTGTTACCGCCGTTGCCGATGCGGTGGCCGCCGGCATTGGCTTCGAAATCACGTCAGAACCCGTAAAGCACGGCCGGGTTCTCCACCAGCATTTTTTGCTGCACGGCCGGTTCCGGTATCCATAGCGGGATCAGGTCCACCAGGTCGCCATCGTTCGGCATCGGCACATCGCAGATCGGATGCGGCCAGTTGCTGCCCCAGATCAGGCGGTCGGGCCAGCGTTGCGCGGCCTCGTGGATCATGGGCAGCATGTCCGCGTGCGGATAGGGTTCGTTGGACAGGCGATACAGGCTGGCGAGCTTGATCCACACGCGGCCGGTGTCCATCAGCCCGGCCAGGGCGCGAAAGGCCGGGCTGTTTACCCCTTCCTCCGCGCGGATGCGCGCCAGATGATCCAGCACCACATCGGCCTGGCATGCGAGCAGCAGCGGCGCCAGGTCGACCAGTTCGCTGGATTTCTTGAAGTGCAATACCAGATGCCAACCCATTTCGAGGGCCTCGCCGGCCAGCGCGTCGAAGGCGTCGAATCCCACGCCGCCGCCCACCACCGTCGACATGCGGTAGCCGCGCATGCCCAACGCATGCATCGCTTCGCGTTCGGCGGCGGGGCGGCCGGGCGGGACGACCGCCACGCCGCGGGCGCGCGGACCCATGCGGCGCAAGGCGTCCAGCGTGGCGGAGTTATCGGTGCCGTGCGCGCCGCCATGCACGATCACGGCGCGATCGATGCCCAATGTCGCGAGCAGCTTTTCATAGTCTTCCACCGTGCAGTCTTCCGGCGTATAGCTGCGGTCCGGGGAATACGGAAAGCGCGTGGCGGGCCCGAAGATATGGGCGTGGCAATCGCAGGCGTTGGCCGGCATGCGAAAGCGCGGCGCGCGGGTGTTGCGGTCGGGTGCGGGGCAGGCGTGCATGTCGGTCGCGCTATTCCGATGCGGATTGCGCCTCGCGTTCCGCGATACGCGCCAGGATTTCCGCGCCACGATTGGCCGCGGACACCCCACGGAAGATATAGGCCATGCTGACCACCGCCTGCATCTCTTCCCAGGTGGCGCCGGCGCGGCGGGCGGCGATGCCGTGAATCACGGCCGCATCGCTCAATTCCACCACCAGCATGCCGAAGATCATCAACTGCGCGGTCTTGGTATCGAAGCACGGCGGGTTCATGGCATGGGCGCGGATTTCCTCCTGCAGGCTCACCAGCTTGGGATCCAGTGCCCCGGTTACCAGCAGGCGCGATTCCACGCGCGGCGGCAGGTAGCCGAGCAGGGCGCGGTAGGAGTCTGCCAACTCGGCCATGCCGTCGTGCGGCTTGCCCATGGCCTTGCTGGCGATGTCTTTGTCGATGCGTGCTGCGGACATGATGGCTTCCTTGACGGCGACGGGATGCGCCGGAAGCGGCTATCTTTGTCCGATAAATAATCGAAGTCAATAGAAAAATCGATTTTTATTTGTTCAATCGATTGTGCTGCCGGGCGCGGTAGAATCCCCGCCATGTCCTGTCCTGCCATCGCATGAAAACCGCCCTGGAAGCGCTCGCGGCCGACTTCGCCGCCGAAACCGGATCCTCCCTGACCGCCTCCGTCGCCATCCAGGTACGCGCGGCCATCCTGCAGGGCGTGTACGCGCCGGGTGCCAAGCTGCGCCTGGACGACCTGCGCCGCGAGTACGGCGTCAGCCTGAGTCCCCTGCGCGAAGCGCTGACCCGACTGACCGCCGAAGGCCTGGTGCAGATCACCGACCAGCGCGGCTACCGCGTGGCGCCCGTCTCGGCGGAAAACCTGATGGAAGTGACCCGGTTGCGCACGCAACTCGAAGTCATGGCGTTGACCGAGTCCCTGGCGCGCGGCGACGACCGCTGGGAAGACAGCCTGGTGGCGGCCTACCACCGCCTGAGCCGCCTGGAACGCGAGGGCACGCGCGGCGAAGCCTGGGAGAAAGCGCATCGTGCCTTCCACCTGACGCTATTCGCCGCCTGCGGCATGCCCTTGCTGCTGCGCTTTTGCGGCACCCTGCACGACCTCAGCGACCGCTACCGGCGCCTGTTCCTGGTGCGGCATGCGCCCGACGCCAATGTGCCCGGCGAACACCAGGCGATTTTCGAGGCAGCGATGGCGCGCGATGCGCAGCGCGCGGCGGAGATTCTGACCCGCCATCTGGAGCGTACCGGGCGCAATGTAATGGCGATACTGAGCGAGGCGGCCGCCGCGGACACCGACGTTGCGGCGGATTGATCGGCCGCCGGCCGGCGCATTTCCCGATGCATGTGCGTTCACCCGCAAAGCCCTTCGTGTCCCGCCCGGCCGGTTTTACTTCGGTCCGTTTCCGCTGAAGCCGGTGGTGTAGGTAAACCCACCGCTCAACGTGGCGTTGCCGCCGGGATTCGCCACGGTCACATCCTTGGGGCCCACAGGGTTCGGCGGCGTGGTCGCCGTCAGTTCGGAATCCGACACGACATTCAGGTCGGTGGCTGCCGCCCCGCCGAATAGCACCGATGTGGTCCCGGACAAATAAGCGCCGCGGATCGACACCCGTGTTCCGCCAACATCGACGCCCGTCGACGGCGACACCTTTTGCATTTGAGCGGGTATGCCGGGGACCTGTACGACGGCAAGATCGGAAGCGGAAACCCAGGATCGCAGCGATTGCCTGCTGCCGTTGTCGGCGTGATACATCCTCGAGAGGTAGGCGGCTTTACCGTCGCCTGTGAAAACGATCGTCTCGCCGGTAGAGCTCGAACCATCGTAATTCGCCACGGTGCCGATGACGTTGCCACCGCTGTCCATGACATGCGGCGTGGCATTCGAGGTATTTCCGAATGCGTACATGGTGGAACCATCCGGCGACGCGGCCACACCGGATACGCCACCGTATAGGGTGCAGGATGGCATGCTGGTAAAGCCTGCCGCCGACGCGGTAGCCACGTCGATGATGGCTACTCCGCAGTTGTGTGAATCCGCAACAAAAGCCTTGTCGCCCTTAAGAGAAAAGGCCAGGCTGCCAAGCAATGCTTGCTGTTCCGTCGGCGCGATGGCTTGTTCCCAGGCATCCGTCCGGGTATTCAAGGCCCAAACCACGCTCGTGCCCCACAGCGCCCCCACGCTATATGTGACATACGCAACTTGCCTGGCGGGATCGGGGTTGAATTTCACGTGGGGATGGCTGGGCGCCACGCCCTGCACCCCCGACGGCAAGCCCGTCACCCAGCGCAGGAATGTATCGTTCACCGCATCGATAACCGCGATGCGCGGGATGCCGTCGTCGCACGATGTGTCAAAGGCCACATAGGCTTTGGAGCCGTCAGGAGAGAAGGCAATCGATGAGGCATACGGCAGGCATTGACCCGTGTCCATGCCTTGCACCGTACCCTTCACGTGACTTGGACTCGGCTTCATATCGATGACTTCCACATCATTGCCCACGCTGACATATGCCTTCGCGCCATCGCGGGATACCGCCACCGCTATGCCCTGGCAACTCGTCTCGTTGTCGGGTCCGCCGACGACCTTGTTTTGCTTTACGTCGACGATGATCACTGGAGTGGGGATGCATTGAGTCCGCCCGGTATTGCCGCTTTGAATATACCGATACCCAGCCAGGATGATCTGGTTCGTGACCGGGTTCATCGCCATATCGGCAATGGCGACATTGGCCGGCATGCCGGCGACCTTGCCTGTCGTTATGTTGCCTCTGCTCGCCGATGCCGGGGCTGGCATGAGCATGGCGCAACTCATTGCCATGAGCCAACAACCGCGAATCGTCATCCAACGGGATCCATAAGCCATGGTATGCATTTCCCTTTTCCGGATCGGGCCGGACTTTGCTTTCGGCCTGTGGTTGTGCGTGGAGCGAGGGGAGGGCTGCGGCTGACGTGCTTTGTCCGGCGGATGGCGTCACGGGCGCGCCGTGATATAGATAAATCCGTTGACCTGCGTAGCGTTACCGCCGGGGTTTTCGACCTGGACGTTCACGGCGCCGAGCACGGTGCTTGGCGGTGCGACTACCGTCACGGCCGCATCCGTGACAGACTCTGGCGTGGCTTTCGCGGTCCCGAAGACCACCGACGAGGTGTCGGTCAGTTGAGCCCCCGCGATGGTTACTTTCGTACCGCCATAAAGCGGGCCGCTGTCCGGCGAGATCTTTTCGATGATGGCCGCGGCGGGCAGTTGCACCACGGTTACTTTGCTCGAGCCGCTGTCGGCTACGTAGGCAAGATCCGCGGTCGGGTTTTTTTGGCCTGTGACCAGGCGAAGGGCCAGCCCGTTCGGGCTGCTGCCTTCGAATTTGCCCATATCCACCGTCGTTTGGGCAACTTGGCTACCAACATCGATTACCGACACGCTGTTGGAGCCATAATTCGTCACGTAGGCCGTTTTGCCATCCGGCGCCATCGCCACAACGGCAGGGAATGCACCTTTGAAATTCCCCACGGTTCCCGTTTCCCGGTAATTGCCGTTGTCTTCGTCGATGACCGACACCGAACCCACCTGGTCCTGATTGGTGACATACGCCCGGTAGCGGTCGCCCGGCACGAAGGCGATGTTCAGTGGCGTGCTGCCGGTATAGTTCGCGACCTCTTGTTTATAAGTGCCGCTGCCCTTGCCCAACTGGACCACGGCGACGCCGGTGGCGTGGGCGACATAAGCGAGGCTGTTATCCGGGGAAATCGCCACGCCCCGCGCCCCTTGGTCGGTGGGAAAGCCCAAGACCGTGCCGATCTGCGCACTGCTCGATGTGTCGATGATGGCTACCGACGCCTGGGCATCGTTGTTCGTTACCAGGGCGAGGTTTTGATTCGTGGCATAGGCAATACCGTAGGGGTTGTTACCCTGGTAGCCCTGGACCTTGCCGTTGTTGGCGGATGCCAATTCATCCTTGGACGTGTCGATGACCGCCACCGAACCGGGATTCAGGCTTAGCACGTACAGCTTCGCTCCGTCGGGAGATACCGCCAGATCGGTCGGAATACCGCCGATGGACGCGAGACTGATCGTCTTTATGACCTGCCGCGTCGCGGTGTCCATTACCGCGACCGCATCGTTGGCCTCATCGGTGGTGTAAGCCTTCTTGCCGTCCGGCGTGAATACCACGCGCACGGGTACGCTGGTCGTTGTGCCCGCAGGGATGGGGATATCGGCAATCGCTACGTTGCCCGCCGTTGCTTGCGCGGCTCGCGGGGTCGCGACGGCGGCGCCCGCTATCAGGGCAATCGCGCATGCCATGGCCCGCCCGCGAACTGGAGATGTCTTGGCGGAGCATGGCGATGGTGTTCCAGTCCTTCGCGCTGTTCCCGAGAGTAGCCGGGAAATGCCCGCAGATCCGGAGCGTATTCTGGAAGTAGCGGTAGACATGGTTTTTTCCTCGCGCGCTCGCAGTCACGTTCTGCCCGGGCTTCCAACCTGGTGCCGCGGCTATGGACAAACATAGCCGCGTACGCAGGTCGGCGATTTTCATGGGCCGCGTTTCGTTTTGCGTTTTGGTGCGTTCGGATCCGCCAGATCGGATTGCCTGCCGCTATCTCCCGAATGAATGCTCGCTAGCGATACAACCCGGCTATTCCGCGTGCAGATTGGCCTGCCGCACGACTTCACCCCAGCGCTTTTCTTCCGCGACGATGAACGCCTCGAATGCCGCCGGACCGGCGCCGGAGACCTGGCTGGAATCCTGTGCCAGGCGTTGGCGTACCGATTCGGAGGCGAGCGCCGCATGCGCCGCCTTGTTCAGGCGCGCGATGACCGGCGCCGGCGTGCCGGCGGGCGCCAGCAGCCCGAACCATTGCGAACTTTCAAAGCCGGGATAGCCCGATTCCGCCACGGTCGGCACGTTGGGGATTGCATCCAGGCGTTGGGCAGACCCCACCGCGATGATCTTCACCCGGCCGCTCTCGGCCTGCGGCAACAGCCCGGGCAGGCCGGCCGCCGCCGCATCGATATTGCCGGCCAGCAGATCCTGCAATTGCGCGCCCGTGCCTTTGTAGGGAACATGGACCACATCGATGCCCGTGGCCGTCTTCAGCATCTCGAAGGCCAGGTGGCCGGCGCTCCCATTGCCGGCCGAACCGTAGTTCAGCTTGCCCGGCTCCTTCTTCGCCAGCGCGATGAATGAAGGCAAGTCCTTGGCCGGCACCCGGGCATTCAGGGCGAACACCATCGGCAGCTTGGCCAGCAGGATGATGGGCGCGAAATCCTTGGTCGGGCTATAGGGCAGCTTGGGCATCATCGCGGGATTCACCGCCAGCGTGCCGACATGGCCCAGGATCAGCGTATAGCCATCGGCCCTGGCGCGCGCCGCTTCCATGGTCGCGATGGTGCCCTGGCCGCCTCCTTTGTTCTCGACCACGACCTGCTGGCCAAGATCGCGCGACATCTCCACGGCCACCGCGCGGGCGATGACGTCCGAACTGCCGCCCGGTCCGTAGGGCACCAGCAGGCGGATGGGGCGGGCAGGGGTCCAGTCCTCCGCGGTGGCCGCACGCGGGCCTATCGCGATCAGAACGGTGGCGGCCAGAGCGAGCAGGCGGGCGCCATGCCTGCCGCCGGAAAGGGCGGTACGCAACATATATCTGTCTCCTTTTTTGGGCGATGCGCGTTCGTATTGCCGCCTTGCAGGGCGGCAGGGCGCAATGATGCGCAAGAAGCTGAATGCTCGTAAAGCGCAAAGAATCGACCAA